>JASHQP010000584.1 GCA_030039095.1 Streptosporangiaceae bacterium | reverse complement strand
ATGAGCAATTATTATATAGGGCAATGCTTGCTGTTCCGGGTGCGGTCCGCGGCTTGGCTGACACAGCGCAGGGCGCATCCTGCTGGCGGTGCAAGAGGGCAGACAGGAGACGGTGCTGCTATGGCGATCGCCATCATCGGCGGCGTGATCGGACTCGTGCTCGGTGCCGCGGCTCTTGGCATTCCCCAGATTGTGCGCATCCGGCACCAGGAGCCCGGCGACGACGACACGCGGGCGTACCTGAAGGCAACCGGCCGGTCGGCGCAGGACATCGCGCAGAGCAACGCCCGGATGAGAGAGCAGCAGCAAAACCACGACTGAGGTCTAACCAGGAGCAGGCTGACACTGACGGTCGCCTGCGGCGCGGCCCGCGAGGTGATGGCGGGCCGTATGGCGGGGCCCACGGACCGCGCAGCATACCCATTCACTCTCTCGGGTTCCGGAGGCATAATCGCACATCAGGGGAGCTGTCCGTGATCAGAGGGCCGACGGGGCCCAGCGGCGTGGCGGGCAAAGGTGGCATCCCGTGGATATCGACACCTTCCGTGGCTATGCAGACGACTTTGGCCTGGACAGGCTCCGGCCCGAGATCGCGATGTCCTGGTACCGCTCGCTCATGTGCGGTCTGCGGCCGGATGCGTCGACCGAGCCGCTCGCCCTGTCCGATATCGATCACGGCAGTCGGCTGGTCCGCGCGGCGAAACCTGTCGTGGACGCGCTGGCCGAGGATCTCAGGGGAAGCCCGTTCTGCCTGCTGCTCGCCGACCGCAACGCATGCATCGTCGACCGCTGGTTCAGCGACGCGACGGTCGAGCGTGCCGTGGACGGTATCGGCGCCTTGGTTGGCAGTACCTTCACGGAAGAGACGAGCGGGACGAACTCGATCGCTACCGCCTACGAGCTGCGCAAGGGCATAGCGGTCAATGGCTCGGAGCATTTCATAGAGTCATTGAGGAAGTTCAGCTGCTACGGGAAGCCTGTCGTTCACCCGGTCACGCGCCGCGTCGAAGCCGTTCTCGAGATCACTGGCCCCCAGCAAACTGCCAACCCGCTCTGGGCTCCGATCATCAACCGGGCGGCGCAGGACATCGAGCAGCGGCTGCTCGATGGTGCCAGACGCACCGAGCAGCGGATGCTGGCCGCCTATGAGCAGGTGTGCCAGCGTCGCGGCCATCAGCCGGTCGTGGTCCTGGGCGAGAGCCTGGTTCTGGCTAATCCGAGAGCAGTCGAGCAACTGAGCGCAATCGACTACGCGCTGCTCCGGGATCTGCTCGATGACAGGCCAGGCGATGATCCGTACGAACAGGGCGTCCAGTTGTCTTCGGGCCGCTTCGGGCAGGTGCGCTTCCAGCGCATACCAGCCGCGATCGGAAGCGCGCTGTTCAGCATCACCCTTGACGACTCCCCGGTACTTGTCTCCCGGCGCAAACGGCAGTACGGCGTCGGCGCGGTGATGGAGCGTCACCGTCTGGCGCGGACGCCAGTGCTGATCACTGGAGAGCCTGGGTCGGGACGCTCCGCCGCCGCCCGCGCCCTGGCAGGCGATCTGCCGATGTCTACGCTCGAGGCCACACTCCTGGCCGAGCTGGGGCAAAGCGAATGGATCAGCCGGCTTGCCGCTCTCCTGCGCAGGCATAACGAACTGACCGTGATCGATGATATTGACATGCTCCCAGCGGCTGCCGCGAAACGGGTTGCGGATTTGCTGCGATCATCTCCCGGATGGTTCGCCCTGACCAGCGCGCCGGTGTCGGGCCTCGGGCCCGACCAGGCCGCGCTGGTGTCCCAGTGCATGGCCCGCATCGAGCTGCAGCCGCTTCGCTTCCGCCGCGACGAGATCCCGGAACTGGTCAGAGCATTTGCCCGCCGGTTCGCCGGGCGGCCGGGCATCCGCTTCGACGGGCAGGTCTGGCGGGTGCTCCGCAATCATTCATGGCCGGGTAACCTACGCGAGCTGGCGTCTGTCGTCGCTTACGCCGTCGAGCACCGCAGGGGGGAGACGGTCTCGGTAAGCGACCTGCCCGAGCCGTATCGCGACCCTCCCGTATCGCGCCAGCTCACTCAGCTGGAACAGGCCGAGCACGACACGATCGTGCGGGTCCTGCGCTCCTGCGGTGGGAACAAGGTGCACGCGGCCGCTGAGCTCGGAATCGGCCGTACCACCTTGTACAAGCGGCTCCGGCAGCTGGGTATCGAGGGCTGAGTCCACCGAAGCGCGCCAGTCACAGTAGTTCACGCCCTGTTCAGAATCGGAACAGTTGCGCCCGACCCTCTTCGCCGAGGCTGGTAACCACCGATCGGTGAAGGAGGACAACCGATGCGACCTGAATCCGTCACCGGCCAGCAGGACCCCCGCGAGGCGTTCCGGGCGGCGAGCGCGGAGCCGGGCGGCAACCGCACGCCCGTGCCGCTAACGGACATGCAGCGCGAGGTGCTCAATGCCGTCGCCGACGAGCTGGTCCCCCCTGGCGCCGGGTTCCCGTCGCCGAGCGATGTCCGCGTGGTCGACGACTTTTTCGTCCGATACATCACTCCAGTCTCCGCGACGGCCAACTGGTTCCCCTTCGCCCGGGAGGAGGAGTTCAAGGCCGCCGTGGACCAGCTCGCGGGCCCGTTCCTCGCCGCGGATCATGAGGGACGCGTGGCCCGGCTCACCGCCCTGGAGCGGGAGCAGCCTGAGTTCTTCGGCCAGCTCCGGGCGCTCACCTACGCCGGCTACTATTCCCGGCCGCCGGTGCTCCTGGCGCTTCAGCAGGCTCTGCCGGCCGGCCGCGATTACCACGGCCCGCCCCTCCCTTACGGCTACGACCTGTCCACGCCCGACTGGGATGAGATCACACCGCCCGGCACCGGTTCGTACACCGAAACCTCGGACGTCGTCCGCGTTCACGTGAAAGGCATGTCATGACTCGCCCGGCCACCACCACAGATGTGCTCGTGATCGGCTCCGGCATGGGCGGAGCGGCGATCAGCAAGCGGCTCAGCGACGCGGGGATAAAGGTGACCTGCCTCGAGCAGGGCGACTGGGTGCATCCGACGCAGTTCCCGCACTTCCACAACGAGTGGGAGATCGAGAAGTACCGCGGCTGGAATTTCGACCCGAATCTGCGCCAGGCACCCGAGGACTACCCGATCACCGGGATAACGAGCCCTCGTCTGATGAACGTGGTGGGCGGCAGCACGGTCCACTACGCTGGCCACTGGTTCCGGTACAAGCCGGTGGATTTCCGCAAGGGGACCGAGCACGGGCTGGGCGGCACGGTCGACTGGCCCATCAGCTACGAGGAGCTGGCCCCCTACTACGACATCAACGATGCCGAGGTGGGCGTCGCGGGGCTTGTCGGCGACCCGGCCTATCCCAAGCGGCCGGAACGCTACGGCCCGCCCATCAAGCCCGGGCACGCCGGACGGCGCATGGCCCGGGCGTGGGAGAGCCTGGGATGGCAGTGGTGGCCCACCGATAACGCCATCCTCACCCGGGGCAAGGACGGCAGGTTCGCCTGCAACTCCTGCGGCAACTGCCTCAGCGGGTGCCCGCGCGGATCGCTCGGATCGGCCGATGTCGCGTACTGGCCGGCGGCGCTGCGCAATGGAGTTGACCTGCGCACCAACGCGCGGGTCGAGACGATCCAGGCCAGGAACGGGCGTGCCGCGGGCGCCGTCTACATCGACCGGCTCACCGGTAACCGGCACCAGATAAGCGCGGATGTCGTCGTTCTCGCGGCCGGCGGAGTCGGCACGCCGCGGCTGCTGCTGATGTCCGCTCAGCAGGGTCATCCCGACGGCCTCGCCAACGCGAACGGGCTGGTCGGCACCCACCTCATGCACCACTGCTGGTCATTCGCCGACATGTGGTTCGACGATCCGATCGAAGGCTACAAGGGCGCGATCGGCTGCTCGGTGCACTCTCAGCAGTTCTACGACACCGATGCCAGCCACGACTTCGTCAACGGGATGACCTTCCTGACCCTGGGTAGTTTCGGGGCGGCCTACAGCGCGATGGGCACTCACACCGCGCCGCCGGACCCCTGGGGAGCGGGGCATCGCGAAGCCTTCAACCGCCACTTCGGCCACCATGTCGTCTCGTTCATGCAGGGCGACGACCTGCCGGTGCCCGCCAACCGGGTCACCCTCGATCCGGTGGCCCGGGATTCCAGTGGGCTTCCTGGAGCCCATATCGACTACGCCCTCTCGCCGAACGACATCGCGCTCGCCGAGTTCGGCACGGAGCGCCTGCGGGAGGCGGCGGCCGCTGCCGGGGCGACCGAGACCCACATCACCGGGCCCATGCACCCACCGCCTGCCTGGCATCTCATGGGCACCTGCCGGATGGGCAGCACACCGCAGGACTCGGTGGTCAACGCCTACAACCAGACCTGGGAGCTGCCGAACCTGTTCATCGCGGACGGAAGCTCACTAGTGACCGGTGCGGCAGTCAACCCGACGAGCACGATCGGCGCGGTGGCGGTGCGCTGCGCGGAGTACATCAAGACCCATCACCGCGAGATCATCGCCCAGACCAGGACCCCGGACAAGGACGCGGCCCCGGCCCTGTAGCGGCCCTCGCTGGAATCCCCGGAACAGCGGCAGAAGCGGCAGAAAGGACGTCACAGTGAGACTGAGCTATGAGCAGGCGGCGCGCATCGTCGCTGCCGGACTGCGCCGGGCGCGCGAGACCGGCTCGCCGTCGAGCGTCGCAGTGCTCGACGACGGGCGTAACCTGCTCGCCTTCGGCCGCGGCGACGACGCGATACTCGCCAGCGTCGAGGTCTCGATCGCGAAGGCCTACACCGCCGGGTCGCTGCGGATGCCGACCAGTGAGCTGGCCAAACACGTGCAGCCCGGCGGCCCGTTCTACGGCCTGGCCGGCAGCCACGGCCAGCCGTTCATCCCGTTCGGGGGCGGCCGCCCGCTGCTGGCCGGCGGGGAGATGGCCGGCGCGGTCGGCGCGGCAGGCGGCACCCCGGACCAGGACGACGATGTGGCGGAGGCGGCCGTCCGCGCCTTCACGGAGGAGGCCTGACATGCGCTTCTCGGGTAAGCGTGCCGTCATCACCGGTGCGGCTTCGGGCATCGGCCAGGCAACCGCCCGGCTCCTGTCCAGCGAGGGCGCCGACGTCGTGCTCGCGGACGTGAACGAGCAGGGGATGGCAGATACCGTGGCCTCGATCAAGGCATCGGGCAACACCGCGAGCGCCATCACGGCCGACGTTGCCGACTCGCAAGCGGTACGCATCCTCGTCGAGCGCGCCGCCGAGGTGATGGGCGGCCTGGATGTGATCATCAATGTGGCAGGCATCCAGCGGTCGGCGGCGATCGAGGAAACCGGCGAGGACAGCTGGGACCGGCAGTTCGCCGTGAACGTGCGCTCGGTGTTCCTGATGGCCAAGTACGCGATCCCGCGAATGCGGGCGGCGGGCGGGGGAGCCTTCGTCTCGGTGGCCTCGATCGCCGCGCTCAAGGGGATCAGCGGGCTGAGCGCCTACTCGGCCTCGAAGGGCGCCATCGTGTCGCTGACCCGGACGCTCGCGGTCGAAGTTGCACGCGACAACATCCGGGTCAGCTGCCTGTGTCCAGGCTGGGTCGACACGCCGTTCAACGATCCCGTCGTCTCCTTCATGGGCGGGCGCCAGGCGCACGCCGCGATGGTGGCCAGGGAAGTCCCGCTCGGGCGTCAGGGAGAGCCGCCCGAGATGGCCGAGGCGCTGGCCTTTCTGGCCTCAGATGCAGCGTCCTACCTGACGGGCCAGGCGATCGTCGTTGACGGCGGGATAACGTCCTGACCGTCACGGTTCCAGAACACCGGAAGTGAGAGTTGCGATGCGTGATCGTGAGGTACTGGCATTCGACCTGTACGGGACGCTTGTCGACCCGATTGCCATCTCTGCCGAGCTGGCCCGGGCCCTCGGTGACACCGATGGCACTGAGGTAGCCAGGCTGTGGCGCCTCAAGCAGATCGAATACTCGTTCCGGCTCACGGTGATGGGCCTCTACGAAGACTTCTGCTGGGTAACCTCCCGTGCGCTCGATTTCGCGCTCGCCTCCGTGGGTGCTCGTCTCCGGGGCCCGCAGACCGAGGAGCTCATCGAGCTCTACGACCATCTGCAGCCGTTCCCGGACGCCGCCCCGGCGCTGCGCTCACTCGCCAGCATGGGATACGAGCTTGCCGTCCTTTCCAACGGCAGCCCTGCCATGATCAAGAACTGCCTTGACCACAGCGGCCTGGGGGATTACATCGGCCAGCGGGTCAGTGCTGACGAGGTCCGCGCCTTCAAGCCGTCACCCATGGTGTACCGCCACGCGGCAGAGCGCCTCGGCCGGCCGATCGGGCAGATCCGGCTTGTCTCGTGCAACTCGTTCGACAGCGTCGGCGCCAGCGCGGCGGGGATGCGCACCGCCTGGGTCGCCCGCTCCGACGGGCCGTTCGACACGATCGGCCGCCAGCCCGACGTCAGCGTGGCCGCCCTCGACCAGCTGCCCGCAGCGCTGGCCCGCTGATTACAACACGAAAGCCAGGATCATGCCCTTCGTGGCCAACTGCTCCATGCTGTTCACCGAGTTCCCGCTGCTAGATCGCGCGGCGGCAGCCAGGGCCGCCGGCTTCGACGCAGTCGAGTTCTGGTGGCCCTTTCCCGAACCAGTACCGGATGACAGGGACGTCGACGCGTTCGTGGCGTCGATCGACAGCGCCGGGGTAGCTCTGACCGGGCTGAACTTCTTCGCCGGCGACCTGGCTGGAGCGGATTGCGGTGTCCTCTCGGTACCCGACCGCTCCGCCCGCTTCCGTGAGAACGTCCCAGTAGCGATCCGGATCGGTGAGCGGCTCGGCGTCACGAACTTCAACGCCCTTTACGGCAACCGCATCCCTGGTGTCGCGACGGCCGCCCAGGACGAACTCGCCCTCGGCAATCTTGTCTTCGCAGCGGAACAGGCCGCATCGATCGGGGCAGGCATCCTGGTCGAGCCGATAAGCGGGCCCAAGCCCTATCCACTGCGCCGCGCGGCCGACGTTGGCTCAGTCCTGTCAGGCCTGCGGGCCGCGGGTACCCGCAACGTGGGGATGCTGTTCGACATCTACCACCTCGCCAGCAACGGCGAGGACATCGATGCCGCCATCAGTGTGCATGCGAACGAGATCCGGCATGTGCAGGTCGCGGACGTCCCCGGCCGGGGCGAGCCAGGCAGCGGCAGCCTGCACATACGGCACTACCTCGACCTTCTGCGCTCCGTCGGCTACGGAGGCCGGATCGCTTTGGAGTACAAGCCAACCACGGCGAATACCGTCACGAGCCTGGACTGGCTGCAGGCGATGCGATGACAACGGTCGCCTTCATCGGGCTGGGCATCATGGGCCGGCCGATGGCCGTCAACCTGGTCCGCGCCGGATTCGACGTCGCCGGGTTCAACCGCAGCCCGGCAGCGGTCAAGCTGCTACAAGAAGCCGGCGGGCGCGGCGCTGCCAGCATCAGCCAGGCGGTGCATCGTGCCGACGTCGTCGCCACGATGCTGCCCGACTCGCCCGACGTCCAGGCCGTCATGCTTGGCCAGGCCGGCGTGTTCGATACCGCGGCCCCCGGAACACTCGTCATCGACTTCTCCACCATCCGGCCCGACGTGGCGCAGGAACTGTCCGTGAAGGCCGGACAACGAGGTCTCCGCATGCTCGACGCGCCGGTATCCGGGGGCGAGCAGGGCGCGGTCGACGGCTCACTGTCGATCATGGTAGGCGGCGAAGCCGCGGATTTCGCCTCGGCCTCTGAAGTCCTGCAGGCTGTCGGCACCACGATCGCGCACCTGGGACCGGCCGGGGCCGGGCAAACCGTCAAGGCCGCCAACCAGCTCGTGGTAGCGGGCACGATCGGCCTGCTCGCGGAGGCCATCGTCTTCCTCGAGGCGCACGGCATCGACCCGGGCACCGCCCTGCCGGTGCTGGCCGGCGGCCTGGCCGGCAGCACCGTCCTCGACCGCAAGGCAGCCACCATGGTCAGGCGGCAGTTCACGCCCGGCTTCCGCGCCGAACTGCACCACAAGGATCTCGGCATCGCGACGGCAGCGGCCCGTGCGGCCGGCGTCACGATCCCGCTCGGCGCGCTGGTCGCACAGCTGATGGGTGCCCTCGACGCCCGCGGCGACGGTCAGCTGGACCATTCTGCGCTGCTGCGGATCATCGAGGACCTGTCGGGCCGGGCAACCCCCGGCAGCGGCGGAAAGGAATCACCGGCATGACCCGGATGAGAGCGGTCGACGCGGCAGTAGCCATCCTGAAGGCCGAGGGCGCAACCACGCTGTTCGGTCTCCCCGGTGCAGCCATCAACCCGTTGTACTCGGCGCTGAAGGCGGACGGGACACTGCGCCACATCCTGGCCCGCCACGTCGAGGGCGCCGCCCACATGGCCGAGGGATTCAGCCGGGCAAAGCCCGGCAACATCGGCATCTGCGTGGGCACCTCCGGCCCGGCCGGCACCGACATGATCACTGGTCTCTACTCCGCTGCGGCCGATTCAGTGCCGATCCTGTGCATCACCGGCCAGGCTCCCGTCGCGAGGCTGCACAAGGAGGACTTCCAGGCCGTCGACATCAGCGCCATCGCCAGGCCCCTGGCCAAGATGGCGGTCACCGTTCTCGAGCCGGCCCAGGTGCCCGGCGTCTTCCAGCAGGCTTTCCACCTGATGCGCTCAGGACGCCCAGGACCGGTGCTGATAGACCTTCCTGTCGATGTCCAGGTGGCCGAGATCGAGTTCGACCCGGAAAGCTACCACCCGCTGCCCGCATACCGCCCGTCGGCGACGCCCGACCAAATCGCCAAGGCACTTCAGATGATGACCGCCGCCCGGCGGCCGGTAATCATCGCAGGCGGCGGGGTCATCAACGCCGACGCCAGCGATCTGCTCGTCGAGTTTGCGGAGACAACGGGCACGCCGGTGATCCCCACCCTCATGGGCTGGGGCGCCATCCCGGACGACCATCCGCTCATGGCCGGGATGGCAGGTATCCAGACCGCGCACCGCTACGGCAACGCCGCACTGCTCTCGTCGGATTTCGTGCTCGGAATCGGGAACAGATGGGCGAACCGGCACACCGGCGGACTCGACGTCTACCGCGCTGGCCGCACATTCGTCCACGTTGACATCGAGCCCACCCAGATCGGCCGGGTCTTCCCGCCCGATTACGGCATCGTCTCCGACGCCCGTGCCGCGCTGGAGCAATTCGTGGCGGTGGCACGCGGACAGGCCGGCGGCCTTCCGGACCGCCGCGAGTGGATCGCCCAATGCACCGAGCGCAAGCGCACCTTGCTGCGCAAGACGCACTTCGACCAGACACCGATCAAACCGCAGCGCGTGTACGAGGAGATGAACAAGGCCTTCGGACCGGACACCCGGTACGTCACCACCATCGGCCTATCGCAGATCGCTGCGGCCCAGTTCCTGCATGTATATAAGCCTCGTCACTGGATCAACGCCGGGCAGGCGGGCCCGCTCGGCTGGACGCTTCCCGCCGCACTCGGCGTCCGGGCAGCCGAGCCTGACGCCACGATCGTCGGGCTGTCCGGCGACTACGACTTCCAGTTCATGCTCGAGGAACTGGCGGTCGGGGCACAATTCAACCTGCCCTTCATCCACGTGGTCGTCAACAACGCCTACCTTGGCCTCATCCGCCAGGCCCAGCGCGCGTTCGACATGGACTACTGTGTCCAGCTCGCGTTCGACAACGTCAATACCCCCGAGCTCAACGGCTACGGCGTTGATCACGTCAAGGTCGCGGAGGGTCTGGGTTGCAAAGCGGTCCGCGTCTTCCAGCCCGACGGGATCTTGCCGGCCCTGGAAGACGCCAAGAAACTCGCCGACGAGTTCCGCGTCCCAGTCGTGGTCGAGATCATCCTCGAACGGGTGACCAACATCGCGATGGGCACCGATCTGGACAACATCACAGAATTCGAAGCGCTCGCGCAGGCGCCCGCCGACGCGCCGACACATGTGTGAACGCCATGTACGCGATGCCCCGGACCTGCGTGGGATGGCGATGGGCCCAGGTCATGTGGCCTCGCGGCGGCTGCCGCCGTGCCAGTCTTCTTCGGCGCCGCCCTGCTGGGGGCTGGTGCCGAAGCTGGCGAGCTGGGGACGCTCGCGCAGGCTGCGCTTTAGTTCGGCGAAGCCGGGGAATGCGGCGAGGGCGGTGACGTGGTCCCAGAGGCGGACCGCGTCCTGGTTGGCGGGCAGGCGGCTGATGACCGGCCCGAAGAAGGCGATTCCGTCGGGGGGCCGGAACTGGATGATGGGGGTGCCGACGTCTCGTCCGGTCAGGGATAGGGCGTGGTCGGTTTCGGCCTGGATCTCGCTGTCCCAGCTGGTGTCGTCGAGGGCGTCGGCCAGGTGGCTGGGCAGGCCGGCTTTGGCGAGCAGCGGTTCGGTGAACTCGCGGCTGCCCCGGACTTGGGGTGTGAGTGTCGCTGCCCGTGGTGAGTCGAAGATCTCGCTGCTGACCGCCTGGTACAGCGGGCCCACGACAGCGGGTCCGTGCTCGGCGCGGGCTCGTGCGGCGACGCGCAGCAGCCGCAGCCCGGATGTGTGTCCGTCTTCGTAGCCCGCTGGGAAATGGGCCGCGTAGTCGACGTCGGCGTTGATCAGGCGCAGGGAGATGAACCGCCAGTCGACCGCGTAGTCGCGCTGGGCGGCGACGGTGCGGATCCACTGGCTGGTGATCCAGGCGAACGGGCATACCGGGTCGAACCAGAAGCTGATGTCGGCCGTGCGGGCCGGTGTGGGGGCCGTCATGGGTCAGGCCGTGGCGTGCTGGCGGAGGTAGCGGACCAGGCCGGTGACGTCGTCGGGGACGAGCCGGCCGATGGCGCCGCTGGAGTAGACGCTGACGACTACCTGCCCGGCGGGGTTCAGGACGAAGCCGGTGGACTGCAGGTAGACCGGGTCGGGGTTGACGAACGCGCCGGTGAGTTCGGCGATGGCGTGGGCATCGGCGCTGTGGCCGACGGGGAAGGTCAGGCCGTACTTGGCGATCAGGTCGGCGGTGGTGGGCTCGTCGTCCACAGACAGGGCCGCGACCTTGATGCCGGTTTCGGCGAGACTGGCGGAGGCTCGCTGGAAGGCGCGCAGCTGCGCGTTGCAGTAGGGGCACCAGGAGCCACGGAAGAACAGCACGGCAGCGAAGTCGCCTGCGAATGCGTCCGGCAGGGTGAGGGTTGGCTGGCCGGGCGGGGTCAGCGACAGTGCGGGGAACGTGGCTCCCGGGCCGAGCAGCGGCATGACAGTTCTCCCTTGATAGGCGATCCGGCTGGCGGGCTTGTCCGGTGGCGGCGATCAGCGTGGTCGTCTGTGCCCGCCTACAGACAGTTAGCGGCGTGCCGCCTGGCGGTCTTACCCGGCAACTGTCCTGAGATTTCCGCGGGCTGGCGGTAAGACTGCGGCATTATTCGGGCGCCAACAGCTCACACAGGCTCGCACCAGCGCGTGTGGCTGCTGCGGGCTTGGCCTTCCGGTGACCTGGCCCGGGGGTCATGGTGCTGGAAGGGAGAACGTGATGACAGGGAACCTCGCCGGCCGGACGGCCCTGGTGACCGGAGCGGGACGCGGGATTGGCCGGGCGATCGCGATCGGCCTCGCGCAGGCCGGAGCGGACGTCCTGGTGACGGCACGGTCGGCGGACGAGCTGGCCTATACGGTCATGGCGATCGAGGCCGCGGCAACTGGGGCTGGCAAGGCCCGCATGGTGACGGGGGATATCGCTGATAACCGGCAGCTGCAGCAGGTCATCGATGCCGCCCTGTCCTGCGGCCGGGTCGACGTGCTGATCAACAATGCCGCAACGGTGGAACCGCTGGGCGCGTCAACGGCGATCTGGGCCGGGGACCTGCGCCAGGCTTTCGAAGTCAACATGATCGCCCCGGCCGTCTTGGCGGCGGCGGTCATCCCGGGTATGGTCGCCGCTGGCTGGGGACGGATCGTGAATGTCTCGAGCGCCATCGTGGCCAGCCCCGGTTCGATGGTCGGCGGAAATGCCTACGCTGCGACGAAGTCGGCGCTCGAGGCCCACAGCCGCAACCTGGCTGCTGAGCTGACCGGCACTGGGGTCACCGTCAACGTCTACCGCCCCGGCGGCGTGGACACGGCCATGCAGGCCTGGATCCGTTCCCAGGACCCGGCGCGGATCGGGACCGCGCTGCACGACCGGTTCCTGAAAAGCTACGCGGAGGGCGCGCTGCTGTCGCCGCAGGAATCGGCTTCGGCACTGCTGGTTCACCTGCAGGGCCCGGACGCAGAACAGACCGGCGCGATCTGGGACGTCACGCAGACCGTCTCGCAGGACGGTAACGGCCCGCAGGATCCGGCGCCCCGGCTGCATGCGGTCAGCTCCGGTCCAGATGAGCGGCGTAGCTGAAGCCACTGCGCTGACACCGCCGGCCCGGAAGCCTGGGCGATGACACAGAGTACGGTGACTTTTACATAAAGTAATGCATGTTTTTCTATTGACTTTATAGGGATTTCACATGATCATGTAATCATGATCTCAGTGCACTACCTGGTTAGTCGCCGGCACGTGGACTTGCGTCGGCAGGCCAGCGCGCTATGTCGCGCCCCTAGGCCACGGTTCAGATAGCGGCCGCTTCCGGAGCCACCTTCCACTCGGGGAGACCCTTGTCCTCTGGGGCCCAGTCTCCTGGCTTTTTCTCGCAATATCCTGCGGCATTGCCTCCTTCTGATTTATCGCTGTCTTTGCCGGCCCGATGGCAAGATCGTCGGCTGTTAGCTCGAGGAGACAGCCCTGCCCAGAATCTCATCGCCAAGCCGGATCGCGACGCCACCCGGTCCAAGCTTCCGCTCCTGGACCGTTGCATCACCCGTAGTTGGGACGAGAATAAGGATCCTCGGTAGATGAACTATTCCGTTTTCGCCGTGCGCCGTAGATCCGCGCGGCGGACTTCGTTCCTCATGACCCTGGCGGCAGCGCTGAGTGCGGCGCTCGCCGCATGCAGCGGCCAGGTCTCGGCATCGGGCACGATCAATGAGAGCGGCGGCAGCCAGTCAGCCGGTTACGGCGGCACTCTCCAGATTGCCTCATTGCTTTCGGATATGGATGCGATTGATCCGGCGCAGGAGTGGAGCATCCAGTCCTGGCAGATTGGCCGCGCGATCACGCG
>JASHQP010000583.1 GCA_030039095.1 Streptosporangiaceae bacterium | reverse complement strand
CAAGCAAAGCTCGCGGCACGAGAGTGACGACGCCGTTGGCCGGATCGCCGCTCGCCTCCGCCTCAGCGACGGCGGTCTGCAGCGGTTCGCCGGCGGCGCCAATCCGCCCGACGATCTCCAGGCCACATGCCAGCAGCGACAGCAGCTGAACCCGCAGCGCCACAGGCACGCCGGATAGCTGCAGGCCACGTGAGCATTGCTCGGCCACCGCCGCAGGCGCGTACTGGGTCATCAGCATGCCGATGCTGAGCCTCGCCTGCGCCTCCGCGACGTGGTCCGACAAGTCACCCGAGGCGGCGGCGATCAGGTCGGCCGCCTCGGCGGCCTGGCCGGCCTGAACTAGCAGGTCAATAGTCTGCACGACACGCGCACCGCGCGCCGGGTCGCCGGGTGGAGTGAGATCCAGCGCCCGGCGGCTGAGCGGAGCTGCCACCGAGGGCGACAGCCGGCCGATCTGCTCGGCCGCGCCGCTGAGCAGATCGATCGCTGCCTGCTCCCCGGGTTCGGCTATCTCCATGACCAGCGGAGCAACATCGGCAGCCGGAGCCCCGTGCGCCAGCATGACCTCGACGGCACGCCGCCGAGCGCTGCGGCGCACCGGCTCAGGCAAGCCTGCGTCGACCGCAGCGCGGACAAGCTCGTGCCGGAACGCCAGCCGGTCGCCGGCCGCGACGAGCAGACCTCTGTCAAGTGCCTGCCGCAGCGGGCCGCGGAGCTGCGCGGCCGGCAAGCCCAGCAGCGCCGCCAGTTCGTCCAGCGAAAAGCGGCGACCGAGGACCGAGCCCATCTCAACGGCGTCCCGGGCCTCAGACGGCAGCTGCAGCAGCTGCTCACCGACCGAGTCCACGAACCGGCGCGGAAGGCGAGTGCCGACGAGCCTGGCCTTACCGTCGCCAACCTCGACGAGGTTCTCCTCGCGAAGTCCGTGCAACAGCTCAACGAGCAGAAATGGCTGGCCGTCAGCCCGCCCGAGGGCCTCGAGCAACGCAGCATCCGGCGAACCACCGAGCTGGTCGGCGGCGATATCGCGAACCGCGGCATCATCGAGGCGGCCGAGCGGTATCTCCAGCGCGCCAGCCGCCTCAAGCCGGCGCAGGGTATCGTGGCCCGGCCCCGGGAGTTCACTACGGCGAACACCGAACAACCACAGGATGCGATACGACGCCAGCCGCGGCGGCAGCATCCCGACCGCAAGATTGGTGGCTGCGTCCGCCCAGTGCAGGTCATCGAGGACGATCACAACAGGCTGGCGCAGTGCCGTCTCCTCCAGACCGTCCTGCAGTTCCTTCAGCAGCCAGAACCGCTGGTCAGCTGACCGGCTCAGGTCGCTCAGCCTGGCCGGGTCAACTGGCGGATCGTCGGCGACAACTAGAGCTTCCAGTAGCGGCCCGAGCGGCATGACCTGCGTCGCAGGCTCGGCCACACCCTGAAAGACCCGGATCCCCTGCAGCCGTGCCAGCCCGGCCGCTTCGGCCAGCAACGTCGTCTTGCCGGTGCCGGCCGGCCCGGTGACGACGACAACCCCACCGCGCCCCGTCCGCAGCGCGTCAAGCTGCAGGCGCAGCACCTCCAGTTGCGTCTGCCGACCCCGGACCAGAACAGGCATCATCACCTGTCCTCAGGGCAGCCCTGAGCAAAACAGTCGGATGACCCAGCCTGCCGGCCACAGGACGAATATGGCTTGATCAAGTCATGCTACCGCCGCCGGGAATCACCAGGCTGGATCCATGGACGGCGACATCACAGTGACCAGCACCGGCGAGGTTCCCATCCACACCTACGTTGCGCCGGAGACAGGATGGCGTGCAGCCAGTCACCTCATCGAGCTCAGCAGCCAGCTCCTGCTCTTCGACGCCCAGCTCACCGCGAGCTACGCGCGCGAGCTACTGGGCTACGCTGCCAGCCTCAGCAAGCCCATCACCAGGTGCTACCTCTCCCACGCGCACCCCGACCACTTCGCGGGCGCGGCGCTCGTCGACGCTCCGACGTACGCCATCGCATCGCAGAAGCAGCTGATCGACAACAGCGGAGACCTGCGGATCGAGCGGGCTTACCGGCTCACCCCCGGTCACTGGGGTCAGGAGCGTATCGCTGCCCGGCCGGTCGACCATGTGGTCGAGGCCGGCGAGGAGACAATCGACGGCGTCCGGCTCGTGCTCCACCCGGTCAGCGACGCCGAGACCACCGAGCAGCTCACGATCGGCCTGCCAGACCAGCGGGTTCTGCTGACCCAGGACGTGGTCTACCACGACGTGCACTCATTCATCGCCGAGCGGAACTTCACCAGCTGGACCGCCGCCCTCGACCTCCTCGAAACCTGGCCGTACGAGATCATCCTGCCTGGCCACGGCCTGCCCGGCGACCGGCGTCTCTATCGCGCAGCCCGGTCCTATCTGGCCACAGCCAGGGAAGCGCTGGCGGCAGCATCCGGCCCCGACGATCTCAGCCGGCGCCTGGAAGGCGCCTACCCCCGTTACTCAGGCCGCGCCATGCAGGGACTCCAGAACTTCTACCTGTACCCGCAGACGACCGAGCAGGAAGACCAATGAAGATCGCGGGCGTCGAGGGGAAGGGAGACGATCACCGGCTGCGCTCGCAACACCGCGGCCGGCGCGGCACAGGCACCCGGCGAAGGGCAAGCTCCGCCACCCCGTCGAGCTCGCCAGCGGCAGCTGCCTGTTCTCTCCACAGTGCGCACACGGCACCAGTCGCCTATAACCTATATAGCGTGCTGAGTTGGTGCTGACCCGCGCATGGCTAACAGGCCATCTAGCTGCGGGAATTGCCCTCACCTCCACGACCTTCACGATCTTCGAGGGCACGTCGCAGATCCAGCGCGTGATCATCGGCAGGGCCGTCACCGGGCTTGACGTGCGGTGATAGCCGCTGGTCGTGGCGCTGGTGCAGATCTTGAAAGGGCCCGTGAACTTCGGCTTCTGGCGGCCGGCTGTTTGCCCGTTATTCCTGGCTGGTTCCCGCCAGTTCCCGATAGACCTTGGTCAGCCGGCCGGGCGTCCTTCCCGGCGGCGCCACGAGCGCAGCACCCGGCCCAGC
>JASHQP010000582.1 GCA_030039095.1 Streptosporangiaceae bacterium | reverse complement strand
CCGGTGCCCCGGGTCCACTTCCACGGCGGTGATGCCGGCCCAGCCGGCCGCGGCGGCCACCCGGCCGACCGCGATCGTGCGGCCGGACTCGCGCACCGACGCGAACCTCTGCCACGGCGCCGACAGCAGCAGCCGCAGGGCGATGGGCGGCAGCGGCTGGCCGCGGAACCGGTACAGCGCCAGCCACTGATCGTCGGGCTCGGTGTCCAGGCCGACGCGCACGGCCACCGCCGCTGCCGCCGTCTGATCCGCCACCGCGTGCGGCGCGGCGGTCATCACGGTTGCCGCGCCGGAACGCACGGACCAGCCGCGTCCGGCGAGGAACCGGTCCACCGGGCTGGCCTCCGGTTCGCCGCTGGGATAGGGAACCGAGACCATGGCGGGCAGCCCGCGGGCCGCGTACCACCTGCCGACCGCGGCGAGCGCGTCGGCGAGCGGCATGCCGGGGTCACCGGTGGGGAGCGCGCTGTTGGCCCGCCCGGTGAAGCCGCCGCCCGCACGCAGCAGCCACCCCCCGAGCCGGGTTTCCTCCGGCGCCCGCCAGCCACCGGCGGCGGCCTCCTCGAGGTCTCGGATCGAGATCGGCATCGGAGCCAGCCGGGATCCCTTCCAGTCGGCTAAGCGTGGACGACGTCGCTGTGGTGGCAGAAGTGCACCCGCCCGGCGCCGGTCGACCGGATCCGGGCCAGCGAGTTCCGCCACGCCACCGGGTCGCTGGCCTGGCCGTCGGGCAGTTCCTCGTCGGGCAGGCCCTGGTACAGCAGCGGCGTGTAGGCGGCGTCCCCGATCAGCACGTCGGGCCCGCCGTCGCCGGACTGGACCACGACGCACTGGTGGCCGACGGTGTGCCCGGGCGTCGTGATCACCGAAAGGCCCGGCAGCACCTCGGCGTCGCCGTCGAGCAGCTCGAACTGTGCGTCCATGAAGCCGAACCAGTCGTAGAGCTCCCGCGCTTCACGCTTGGCGCGGTCCACCTCGGCCCGCTGCACATAGAAGGGGGCGTGCGGGAACACGGCGTTCTGCCCGCAGTGGTCGAAGTGCAGGTGCGTGTTGATCACGAGGCCGATGTCGCCCGGGGTCATGTCGAGCTCGGCGAGGGCGTCGGCGGCCGAGCGGTTGACCACGCGCCAGTCGCTGAGTACCTCGTCCGGGCCGCCGACGCCGGTATCGACCAGCACCGCGCCGCCCGGGTGGGTGACCACGAAGCCGTGCACCGGCCACTGCGTCCCGTCGAGACCGCGCAGCTTTGCCAGCCGCAGCCTCCTGACCTCCAGCGCCATCGGCGACCGCCCCTCCAGACGTGCGCCCGCCGGCGGCTGCCGCCGGGCACCTCATCGTCGCAGCATCTGGGCTTCGCGGTCCAATAGAGGCATGTGCACCGCGATCGTGAGCGTCGACCCGGCCGGCCCGTTGCTGCTCGCCGGGGTCCGCGACGAGCTTGTCGACCGGTCCTGGGAGCCCCCGGGCCGGCGCTGGCCGGATCATCCGGGGCTGATCGGGGGGCGGGACCTGCTGGCCGGGGGGACGTGGCTGGCCGTGGCACCGGCGGCGTCCCGGGTGGCCTGCGTGCTGAACGCCCGCGGCCGGATGGCACCGGACGAGTCGCGGCGGACGAGGGGCGTGCTGCCGCTGCACGCAGCGGAGCAAGGCAAGCCCGAGCGCACCGGGCTCGCCGACTTCGACCCGTTCCACCTGCTGATCGGCGAGCCGGGACGAGCCGTGCTGTGGACCTGGGACGGCGCCGAGCTCGATGAGCGCGAGCTGCAGGCGGGCCTGCACATCGTGGTGAACAGCGGCCTTGACGGCGACCTTCGGGGGGCCATGGAGCATGAGCGGGCGCGCATCGGCCATTTCCTGCCGCGGCTTCGCGGCGCGCGGCGCCCGGACCCGCGGCCCGGCGATCCGGTCGCGCTGGCCTGGGGTGAATGGCTGCCGCTGCTGAACGGCGACGGCCTCGGCCCGGGGGACCCGCGGGCCCTGATCGTGCGGCGCGACCTCGGCGACGGCCGGATCTGGGGGACCACGTCGATCTCGCTGGTCGCGCTCGCGCCGGGCGGGCTGCGGTACGACTTCACCGCCGCGCCCGGCGACCCGGGGGCCTGGTCGCCGGTGCCGGTCTAGGCAGCCCATGCGGCTTCCGCGCGCCTGCGTCGAGCCCGGCCATTTCCGCTCCACGATGCAGCCGATGATCCTCGGTGCAGGGGAACCATCTCGCAACAGGCCCTGGCCGGAGGGGAAATCAGCGATCCGGCCCGCGATGACCCTGGCACAAAGGCGATGGACATGGGACACTGCGGTGGTCTAGTTGCCGGTGAGGGATACCCATGATCATGGCTCGGCCCGCGGAGAGTTCCGGCTCCGGCAGCGGCCATCCCGTAGCCCCGATCGGCGGTCTGCTGGGCAGCGGGCCGACGGTGCCCCGCCGGCTTCTCGGCGCCCAGCTGCGGCGGCTGCGCGAAGAGCGTGGCATCACGCTCGAGGACGCCGGAGAGGTGATCAGGGCGTCCGGCTCGAAGATGAGCCGGCTGGAGACCGGCCGGGTCGGCTTCAAGGACCGTGACATCGCCGACCTGCTCACCTTCTACGAGGTCACCGACGAGCAGCAGCGGGCCGCGCTGCATCAGCTCGCACGCGGCGCGAGCTCGCATGGCTGGTGGCACGATTACTCCGACGTGATGCCCGCGTGGTTCGAGTCCTACGTCGGCCTGGAAGAGGCCGCGGTCAGCATCCGGACGTATGAGATCCAGTTCGTGCCCGGGCTGCTGCAGACCGAGGACTACGCCCGCGCGGTCACGCTGCTCGGCCATGACGGCGAGCCGTCCGCGGAGATCGAGCAGCGGGTGGCGCTGCGGATGGGCCGCCAGGCGCTGCTGAACGGCCCGAACCCGACGCACCTGTGGGCGGTGCTGGACGAGGCGGTGCTGCGCCGCCCGGCCGGGCGGCCCGGCGTGATGCGCCGGCAGCTGCAGCAGATCCTGCAGGCCGCCGAGCGCCCCAACGTGACGATCCAGATCATCCCGTTCTCGGCCGGAGCTCACGCCGCCGCGGGCGGGCCGTTCAGCATCCTGCGCTTCGCCGAGCGTGACCTGCCGGACGTTGTCTACCTCGAGCAGCTCACCAGCGCGCTGTACCTCGACAAGCGCGAGACCGTTGATCACTACATGGCGGTGATGGAGCGCCTGTGCCTGGAAGCGACGCCCGCCGCCTCCACTGCCAAGATCATCAACGGGATCCTCAGGGACGGCTGACCGGCGCCACGGCTTCCTTGCCACGCCGCACCAGGCGGTCACGTTGGCCAGCGAGACCGGACCGGCCGGACGCCACAGCTGTGGCTTGGATGATTCCGCCGACGCGGGCACCTTACTATGCCCGGCTGGGCTAGAGCCGCTCCAGGATCGTCGCGGTGGCCATCGCGCCGCCGGTGCACATCGTGATCAGTGCGGTGGCCGCGTCCCGCCGCTCCATCTCGTGCAGGGCCGTCGTGATCAGGCGGGCGCCGGTGCTGCCGACCGGATGGCCGAGCGCGATCGCGCCGCCGTTGACGTTGACCCGTTCCGGGTCGGGCTGGTGCACGCTGATCCAGGACAGGACGACCGAAGCGAATGCCTCGTTGACCTCGAACAAGTCGATGTCACCGAGCACCATGCCGCTGCGCTTGAGCACCCGCTCGGTGGCCGCGATCGGCCCGTCCAGATGATAATAGGGCTCGGCGCCGACCAGGCACTGGGCGACGATCCGCGCCCGCGGTCGCAGGCCGAGGGCCCCGGCCCGGTCCGCGTCCAGGAGCAGCACCGCGGCGGCGCCGTCCGAGATCTGCGAGGACGTGCCGGCGGTGTGCAGGCCGTCATCGAGCACCGGGCGGAGCTTGGCCAGCGCCTCGAGGCTGGTCTCACGCAGCCCCTGGTCGCGGTCGACGGTGTGGGTCTGTCCGGTCGGCCGGTGCTCGGCGTCCAGGACCGGCGCCGTGACACCGACCACCTCGCGGTCGAACCGCCCGTGTGCCCAGGCGAGCTGGGCCAGGGTCTGCGAGCGCAGGCCGAAGCGGTCGATCTGCTCGCGGTCAAGACCGCGCCGCTGCGCGATGCGCTCCGCGGCGAGGTACTGGTTGGGCAGGTCGATATCCCATGAGGACGGCCTCGGCGAGCCGGCCTGCGTCCCGACGTTCGCCCGCAACGGCACCCGGCTCATCGCCTCCACGCCACAGGCGACGCCCGCCTCGATGGCACCGGCCGCGATGAGCCCGGCTACCAGGTGTGCGGCCTGCTGTGCCGAGCCGCACTGTGCGTCGACGGTCTGGCAGCCGGCCGCCTGCGGCAGGCCCGCGTGCAGCCAGGCGGTGCGGGTGATGTTGCTCGACTGCTCGCCCGCCTGGGTGACGCAGCCGCCGACGACCTGCTCGACCTCGCTGGGGTCGATGCCGGCCCGGTCCACCACCCCGCGCTGCGCACAGCCGAGGATCTCAGCCGCGTGCAGTCCGGCGAGCACCCCGCCGCGCTTGCCGATCGGGGTCCGGACCGCTTCCACGATCACCGCGTCGCCCACCGCCAGCTCCTCTGCGCTCGCCGATCCTCATGGCAGGTGCTGCCGAATCAGTCCCTGCGGGACATTCCGGAACGCCGCACCGCGTGATTCAATCAAACTAGAACACGTTTCAGTTCAGAGCGCTAGCGGAGGCAGTCGTGGCAGAGCCCAACATCCCGCCGGGCTTCGACTTCACCGACCCCGACATGTACGCCGACCGCCTGCCCATGGACGAGTTTGCCGAGCTGCGGCGCGCGGCCCCGGTGTGGTGGAACCCAAAGGCACGGGGCGTGGGCGGGTTCGACGACGAGGGCTACTGGGTGGTCACCAGGCACGCCGACGTGGTCACGGTCTCCAGGGACAGTGACACGTACTCCACCTGGGAGAACACCGCGATCATCCGCCATCAGGACGGCGCATCCCGCGAGCAGATCGAGGTCCAGCGGTTCGTCATGCTCAACATCGATCCGCCCCAGCACACCAAGCTACGCGGCATCGTCTCCCGTGGCTTCACCCCGAGGGCCATCAGCAGCCTGCGTTCGGCGCTGTCGGCGCGGGCGGAGCGGATCATGGCCGAGGCCATCGCCAGCGGCAGCGGCGACTTCGTGACCGACGTGGCCGCCGAACTGCCGCTGCAGGCGATCGCGGAACTGATCGGCGTACCCCAGGAGGACCGGCGCAAGGTCTTCGACTGGTCGAACGACATGGTCGGCTACGACGACCCCGAGTACGTCGGCGACCCGGCCGCCGCCGCGGCCGAGCTTGTGGGCTACGCGATGGCGATGGCCGAGGACCGTCGGCAGTGCCCGCGGGACGACATCGTGACCAAGCTCGTCAACGCCCAGGTCGACGGCGGGGAACTGTCATCGGACGAGTTCGGCTTCTTCGTGATCCTGCTCGCGGTGGCGGGCAACGAGACCACCCGCAACGCGATCTCGCACGGGATGCATGCCTTCCTGCAGAACCCCGGCCAGTGGGAGCTGTTCAAGGCCGAGCGCCCGGACACGGCGGCCGACGAGATCGTCCGGTGGGCGACCCCGGTCACGGTGTTCCAGCGCACCGCCCTCGCCGACACCACCCTGGGCGGGCAGCAGATCAAGGCCGGCGAGCGGGTGGGACTGTTCTACCGGTCGGCCAACTTCGACGAGGAGGTCTTCGACAGCCCCGAGCGGTTCGACGTTCGCCGCAGCCCCAACCCGCACCTGGGCTTTGGCGGCAGCGGGGCGCATTTCTGCCTGGGCGCCAACCTCGCCCGGCTGGAGATCGACCTGATCTTCAACGCGATCGCCGATCACATGCCGGGCATCCGGCTGGCCGGTGAGCCTCGACGGCTGCGCTCCGGCTGGCTGAACGGCATGAAGAGGCTCCCGGTCCGGTACGGCTGAGGCGCCACGGCCCGGGCGATCCGGCCATGCCCGAGCGGGCTCGCGGCGCGACCGGCCGCCGGGCAGCCCGTTAAGGCCAGACGGGCCAGCCTGGCGGTTCGCGGAAGGCATCGTGGACGGCTCGGGCCTGCTGAGACATGGCCTCGATCTCGGCGATGCCGTGCTCGTCGGCGGCCGTGCGGGCGAGCATGTCCAGGTGCTGGCCGTGCAGATCCGCCAGCCGGGAGACCTGCTGCCAGTCCCGGTAGGCGGCGTCGGCCTCGCGAACCTCGGCGGCGTAGCTCTCCAGCGCCTCGACCCTGGCGGCGACGCTCGATGCCGCGAGGTCTGCCGCCTCTGCCTGCCGGCCGAGCAGCGCGGCGGTGGCCGGGCCGGCTCCGGTCGTGCGAAGTTCTGCCCGCCTCGTGCGGAGCCGGGCCTGCTCCCTCAGGGCCACCGCGATGTCCCATTCCTGTGCGGCCAGCGTCGCGCTCACACCGGCCTGGTCCAGCACGTCATCCCGGCACACCTCGGACGAGGTGACGGCGTCGATTGCGTCCTGAGCGCGCCGCAGCAGCACGCGGCCGGGCACGTCGAAATCCTGGTCGGTCAAGTAGCGCCCGTGGTGGGCGCGCGCGGCCTCCTCCGCGGGCGCCCTGCCGGTTGGCTGCCCGAACAGGGCGATCCGGAAGCCGAAGACCACGGCCGTGATGATCGCGATAATCTCCGCGGCCAGCAGCGCGTAGTGGGAGGAGGCGCTCTCCCATGGGGCCGCCTCCTGCAGCGCCAGCACCCCGACGGCCAGCGGGACCGTGCCGAACACGGCGATCATCATGGCCCCGGTGAGGCCGATCGCAGCCCCGTCCACCGTGGCCAGGCGCCTGCCGGGCTCCCTGGGCAGATAGTCGCGGCGACGGGCAGGGCGGCTCTGGCAGGCCGGGGTGAGCGGAGTTCCGGGGTCGGTCAGCAGCCGACGGTCGGCGCGCGGGATGGAGGGGTCGACCACAGGCCGCCGCAGCCGCGCATCTGCCCGGCCGGCGGGCTGCCCGCTCAGCCGGTCAACATCCCGATCGCCCATGTGCGCCTCCTGTCCTCGCGTACCCAGAACGGCTCTTGGGCCAACGGGTAACCGAGGCGGATTTTCTTAGCGTAACGCCGCTTCGGCACGCTCCACAGGGCGGCAGCTTCGTGCTCGGCACGCATGAGTGCCGCCGGAGGCTGACTCGACGTCACCCCGCGAAGGGGTTCTCGATCCGGACGCCGCGCAGCACCTGACCCGCGTTCAGGTCCTCTGACAGCACCCGCTCGCAGCCCGCCCGGATGGCTGCCTCGATGATCAGAGCATCCCACAGTGAGATCGTCGCCGCCCGGGACGTATCAACGGCGGCGAGCACCAGTGGCACATCCACGCCCACCACGTGGAGTTTGGCGATTCCGCGCACGGCCTGCGCCGCGCTCTGCTCACTGAGCGGATGCCTCAGTTTGCCGGTGCTGACGACGTAGAACTCCTGGAGAACCTGCGTGCTCACCACCAGGTCGTCGGCCTGGCCGCAGAGCAGTTCGATGGCCAGCGCGTGCTTCACCTTTTCGCCGGGACTCTCGTCCACCGAGTAGATCAAGACGTTCGTGTCGAGGAAGGTCTTACCGGTCATACAGTTCGTCCCGGGTCCAGGTCCGGCCCTCGGGTCCGCTCCCTGCGCCGGCGCCCCGCGTCGCCGCGAAGAACTCGGCTATGCCCTCGGCCGCGGTTGACCGGCCCGCAAGCTGTGCGAGGTAATCCCGCACCAGCGCATTCACCGACGTCCCTAGCTCCAGAGCCCGGATCCGAGCCCTTCGCAGGACCTCCTCGTCGACCGTGAGCGTCACATTCGTCATGGCAGCCTCCACTACACATAATAAGTGTAGCACGGGTCCTGTGCACCCTCTGGGCCTCAGCCGAGCGTCGCGGCCACCACCCACATGGAGAAGTACTGGGAGCCGCCGCCGTACGCGTGGCCGAGCGCCACCGCTGCTCCCGGCACCTGATGCGCTCCGGCCTTGCCCATGACCTGCAGCGCGGACTCCGCGAAGCGCAGCAGGCCAGAGGCACCGATCGGGTTGGAGCTGAGCACCCCGCCCGACGGGTTGACCGGGAGCTTGCCCCCGATCTCGGTTTCGCCGGCCTCGGTGAGCCGCCACCCGTCGCCGGACGCGGCGAAGCCGAGGTTTTCCAGCCACATCGGCTCGAACCAGGAGAACGGGACGTAGATCTCCGCCACGTCGATCTGCTCCAGCGGATCGGTGATGCCGGCCTGACGCCACAGCGCCGCCGCGGCATCCGCGCCGGCCCGGGGGTTCACGTGATCCTTGCCCGAGAACATCGTCGGCTCGGTACGCATCGCGGTGGCGCGGATCCAGGCCACCGGCCGGCCGTCGGCCTGAGCCGCCTCGGCCGCCGTCCGATCGCCGATGACCACGGCGCACGCGCCGTCCGACGACGGGCAGGTCTCGTCGTAACGGACCGGGTCCCACAGCATCGGCGAGGCCAGGACCTTCTCCAGCGTGATGCCGGCCTGCTGCAGGTGGGCATACGGGTTCAGGCTCCCGTTGCGCCGGTCCTTGACCGCGACCATCGCACCGATGTGGCCAGGCGCGCCGCTGCGGCGGATGTAGGAGCGGATGTGCGGGGAGAAGTAGCCGCCGGCCCCGGCCAGCACCGGCATGCTGAACGGCGGGGTGATCGACAGCGCCCACATGGCGTTCGACTCGGACTGCTTCTCGAACGCGACAGCGAGCACCCGGCGGTGCACCCCCGCCTGAACCAGGCTGGTCGCCACCAGCCCGGTCGCGCCGCCGACCGAGCCGGCGGTGTGCACCCGCAGCAGCGGCCTGCCCACCGCACCGAGCGCGTCGGCGAGGTAGAGCTCGGGCATCATCACGCCCTCGAACAGGTCGGGTGCCTTGCCGACCACGACGGCGTCGATGTCGGCGGCGGTGGTGCCCGCGTCGGCGAGGGCCCGGTCCACCGCCTCGCGGCACAGCCCGGCGATCGAGACGTCGGCCCGCTTCGAACGGTGACGCGTCTGGCCAACGCCCAGCACAGCCGCTGGCATTTTCATCTGCTCGCGCCTCCCGCGCCCGCGCCTCCCACGCCCGCGCCTCCCGCGCTGATCATCGGGCCTCCATGACGCAGACGAGGTTCTGCTGCAGGGCCGGGCCGCTGGTGGCATGGGCGAGCGCGCGGCCCGCGCGGCCGGACATGATCTCCTGCGCGGCGCAGCCAATCCGGGCCAGGCCAGCGGCGAACATCGGGTTGCCGCACAGCACGCCACCGGACGGGTTGATGCGGACGCCGTCACCGAGGCCGAGCGCGCCGCGCAGCAGGATCTCCTGATGGGTGAACGGCGCGTGCAGTTCGGCGACCTCGACGCCCGTGGTTCCAGCGGCATGCGCGGCCGCTGCCGCCGACGGCGCCGCGGTCAGGTCGCGCGCGCCCAGCGCTGCCGAGTCGATCCGGTGCTCGAACCCGGTGATCCAGGCGGGCCGCTCGCACAGCTCGCTGGCCCGCTCCGCCGAGGCGAGGATCACCACAGCGGCGCCGTCGCCGACCGGCGCGCAGTCGTGCGCGCGCAGCGGTTCGGCGACGTACGGCTGGCCGAGCAGCTTCTCGGCCGAGACCTCGCCGGACAGCTGCGCCCGGGGGTTCGATGCTGCCGCCGCCCGGCTGCGCGCCGCGACGTCGGCCATCTCTGCCTCGCTCCACAGCCCGGCGTCGATCCCGAGCCTGGCCTGCAGCGCCGCGATGCTCACCGAGTCCGGCCACAGCGGCGCCAGCAGGTACGGGTCGAGTTGCAGCGCGAGCACCCGCCGCAGGTCACCGGCGGATGACTTGCCGAACCCGTACGCCAGCGCGACGTCCGCGTCGCCGATGAGGATCTTCACCCACGCCTCGTAGAGCGCCCAGGCGGCGTCCATCTCCACGTGCGACTCGGCGACGGGCGGGACCGCGCCGATCGCGTCGACCGCCGAGACGAACGAGAACGCCCGGCCGGCCAGGTAGTCCGACGAGCCGGAGCACCAGAAGCCGATGTCGTTCTTGGTCAGGCCCGTGCCCTGCAGCACCTCGGCGAAGATCGGCACGAGCATCTCCACCCCGCTGGTGGTGCCAGCGCCCTCCCGCTCCACGGGAGACTGAGCAAAGCCGATGACGGCGACGTCGGTCACGATTTGGGTGTCCTCAAAGGTGGTGGGAGAAGCTCTGGTACGGCGCGTCCGGCTCCCCGGTCGGGCGGAAGTGGTCGATGTTCTCCAGCGTCGTCCCCCATTCCTCGCGCGGCTTCCACTCGGCCCGCACCCGCATCCCCATCCGGACCTCGTCCGGGTCGCAGCCCAGGATCAGGTGCTGGAACGGGATGTCGGCCCCGTCCAGCAGCACCGCCGCAGCCACGTACGGCGCGGAAACCCGCTGCCCGGGGTAGTCGACGTTGACCACGCAGAACGTGGTCACGATGCCGCGGTCCGGCAGCTCCACCTCCTCGGTGGTCGGCACGCCGTCGGTGGGGCAGGCGCCGCGCGGCGGGATGTAGACCTTGCCGCAGGCCGGGCAGCGCTGCGCGAGCAGCCGCCCGCCGGCCAGCCCGCGCAGGAACCTGCTCTCCTCGGGCGACGCCGTGTGCTGGTAGTGCAGCCGCATCGGCGCGGTCATCATCGCAACCGGCTCCGGCGTGCCGGCCTCGTCAGCCGCTGGCCCCTCTGGTTCCGGGGAGCCGGACAGCGGCTCGAAGCACTCGATGTCGCGGATGTTCCCGGCCCGGTGCTCGGCCCACCGTGGCCGGACCCGCATCCCGGTCCGCATCGCCGCCGCCGAGCCCGCGTCGACCGCGTGCAGCATCGCGGTGTCCGCGCCGTCCAGCCGGATCAGCGCCCACGCGAACGGGTACGCCAGCGGCTGGCCCTCGAGCGGCTGCGGTGCCCACGACCAGGTCGTCACCGTGCCGTCCGGGCCGACCGGCACCAGATCGCCCGGCGGGCCGAACGTCACCGGGTCGAACTCGAACGGCGGCGCGTGCACCCGGCCGTCGGCCCCCCGCGAGCCGAGGATCCGCCGGTCGGCAAGGGCAGCCATGAACCGGCTCAGCGTCGGGCCGAGCGAGCGGGTGTAGTCGAACCCGATCTCCAGGGGAGCGCGCAGCGGCTGGGTCACGGTTCAGAGTGAAACATGTTTCCGTGCTGCCCGGCAACAACCGCAGGCCAGCCCGCTGATTCTCGTTGACTCATACATAGAACGTGTTCTAGATTCATGCGATCCCGGCGCGGCCCGGTCCGGCGCGGCTCGGCCCGGCTCGGCCCGGCTCGGCCCGGCTCGGCCCGCCTCGCGTCGTTGACCTGTCCAGTCCCGGAGTCTAAAGTGAACGGACATCCGCTTTTTATAACGGAGAGGGCTGCGATGCGTGCTGGACAGCCGAGCCGGACCGCCCGCCAGAACGCGCTGTTCCGCGCGCTCGAGGCACGCCGGCCGGCCGCCGAGCGCGTGGCCGACGACCCCCTGGCGGTCAGGTTCCTCACCCCGGAGTTCCGGGTGCTGGCCGCGGCGGGGCGCGTGCCGCCCGCGCGCCGCCTGATCGAGTCGGTGATCGACCGCCGCTGGCCCTGCGTGCGCGGCGGCGTGGTCGCCCGCACCCGGCTGATCGACGAGGCGGTAGTAGCTGCTCTTCCCGGCGTCCGGCAGGTCCTGATCCTTGGCGCCGGCTTCGACAGCCGTGCGTACCGCCTCACGCAGGTGGGCGACGTCGCGGTCTTCGAGGTCGACCACCCGGCCACGCAGGCGGCCAAGCGGCGCATCCTGCGGCGCGGGTCGGTGCCGATCCCGGCCAGCGTTCACTTCGTCCCGGTGGACTTCGGCGCCGGCGATCCGGCCACGAAGCTCGCCGCGGCCGGATTCGCGTCGGGCGCGGCGACCCTGGTGCTGTGGGAGGGGGTCACGAACTACCTCGACGCGGCCTCGGTGGACGCCACGTTCGGCTTCCTGGCCTCGGCGATCGCGCCGGGCTCGCCGGTGTTGTTCACGTACGTCGACCGAGGGATGCTCGACGGGTCAGCGGCCTTCGAGGGCGCCACGACCACATTGCGTGCCGTACGCCGGGTCGGCGAACCTCTCACGTTCGGGCTGCATCCCGGGGAGGTGCCCGGCTACCTGAGGGACCGGGGCCTCGAACTGGAATCGGACACGGTGGTCCGCGACGCGGCGGAGCGCTTCTACCCGGCCGGCGCCTGCCCGAGCGCCCCCGCCTACTACCACGTGGTCCAGTCGAGGCGGGCCTGACATGCCGCGCGTGGCCGAGAGCTACCTGCAGTCGCGGCGGCGTCAGATCACCGACGCCGCGATCCGGTGCTTCGCCAGGGAGGGCTTCCACCGCACTACGATGCAGGACATCGTCCGCGAGACCGGGCTGAGCGCCGGGGCGATCTACCGGTACTTCCCGTCCAAGGAGGACATCGTGGCGGCGATCGCCGCCGAGCATCACGCCGCCGAGGCCGCGGCCTTCGCGGAGGTGGGCACCTCCGACGACGTCGCCGAAGGGTTGCGCAGGCTCGCGGGCGTCTCGCTGGGACGCCTGGCCGACCCACGGGAGCAGCAGTGGCGCCGGGTCACCGTGCAGGTCTGGGGCGAAGCCCTGCGCGACGAGCGCGTCATGGGCATCGTCCGCGGCGGCATCGACGAGCCGGTCGCGATCCTGGCTGCGCTGTTCCGGCGCGGCCAGCGCGACGGAACCCTGCCGGAGGACCTTGACCCGGACGGCGCGGCGCGGGTCTGCGTGTCGCTCTTCCAGGGCCTGGTCCTGCAGCAGGCATGGGACCCGAAGCTCGAGGTCGACGGCTACATCGCCGCGGTGCTCAGCCTGATCGAGGCGCTCGTCCGGTCGCCGCGACAGCCCGACGCCCAGGACCGCGCCCCCAGCCCGTCGGCCATACGAGGCGGCGGCTATGGTCAAGGGCGGCCGGAGGCCGGCCCGGGGGGCCCCGGCGGCGGGCGCTACGGCAGCGGCGGCCCATGACATCCCACGGCCAGGAGGTGCCCATGATCTCCGTCTCGCCGGCCGAGGCACGGGGCCGCTTCCGCGCCGGGTGCCGGACGCCGACCGCCGCCTGGGCGCCGGGCTACGCCCAGGCCAACCTCGTCGCGCTGCCGCGCGACGTCGCCCTGGACTTCATGCTGTTCGCCCAGCGCAACCCGAAGCCCTGCCCGCTCCTTGACGTCACCGACGCGGGAAGCCCCGTCACCTGCCTGGCCCCAGGTGCCGATCTGAGGACCGACCTGCCGGCGTACCGGGTCTGGGAAAACGGGCAGTGCGTCGCCGAGCCGCAGGACGCCAGCCGGTACTGGCGCGCGGACCTGATGACGTTCCTGATCGGCTGCAGCTTCACGTTCGAGCAGGCACTCCTCGCCGCTGGCGTGCCCGTCCGCCACGTCGAGCAGGGGCGCAACGTGCCCATGTTCATCACCGGCGACCAGTGCCGGCCGGGCGGGATCTTCGCGGGCCCCCTCGTGGTGTCGATGCGGCCGGTACCCGGGGACCTGGTCCCTGTCGCGGTCGCGGTCACCGCCCGGTACCCGGCGGTGCATGGCGCGCCGGTGCACGTCGGCAGCCCGGCTGACCTCGGCATAGCGGATCTGTCCCAGCCGGATTTCGGGGACCCGGTGGACTTCCGGGACGGGGACGTGCCCGTGTTCTGGGCCTGCGGAGTCACCCCGCAGGTCGCGCTGGCCCGGGCGGGCCTGGAATTCGCGATCACCCACGCGCCGGGGCACATGTTCATCACCGACGTCCGTGACGAGGCCTACGCGGTCTGAGGCCCGGGCCGGCCCGCTCTTGTTTGGCCGGCCCGGCAGCGGGCAGCCAGAAAGCGCAGGCAGAAGCGGGTGAACGCCGATGAATCCGGTCGAGCGAGCGATCCGGGCAGTAGACCACACGCAGCGGCGGTTCACGCCGACCGCCTTCGTGTTCGGCGTCATCAAGAAGTACGGCGACGACAACGGCGGAGTGCTCGCCTCGAACCTCGCATACTCCGCATTCGTGTCATTGTTCCCCCTGCTGCTGATCCTGGTTACCGCCCTGGGCCTGGTTGCCGCCGTGAACCCGGGCTTCCGCGCCGATGTGCTGACGACCGTGGCCAGGCAGGTACCGGCGATCGGCGCCCAGCTGACCGGCAACGTACACGAGCTGCAGCGGCACAGCGTTATCGGGCTGATCGTGGGGATTGCCGGGCTGATCTGGGGCTCCACCGGGCTGGCCCAGGCCGGCCTCTTCACGATGGAACAGGTCTGGAACCTGCCCGGGCCGGCCAGGCCAGGATTCGTGCCGCGGCTCGGCCGCGCACTGCTGTTCATCAGCCTGCTCGGCGCGGGCGTGATCGTGACCACGCTGCTGGCCAGCCTGAACACGTACGGGCAGAAGGCGGCCGTCCTGGCGGTGCTCGCCGAGGTCGTCGCCGCGCTGGTGAACATCGGCATGTACGTCGGCGCGTTCCGGGTGCTGACCCCGAAGACCGTGCCCACGCAGCGGCTGGTGCCCGGTGCGGTCACCGCCGGCATCCTCTGGACGCTGCTGCAGATCCTCGGCACCTACCTGGTGCATCACTTCCTGCACAGCGACTCGGTGTACGGCGTGTTCGCGACCGTGCTCGGCCTGCTCGCCTGGATCTACCTGGCCGTCCAGATCACCGTGTACTCCGCGGAGATCAACGTGGTGCTGGCCAGGCGCCTGTGGCCGCGGGCGATCGTCCAGCCGCCGCTCACCGAGGCCGACCGGGCCAGCATGGCGCTGCAGGCGCTGCAGAACCAGCGGCGCCCGGAGCAGTGGGTGAAGGTGGAGTTCCGCGACCGTAAGCCCAGTGCCACGGCGCCGGCCAGCACGCCGCAGACACCCGACCAGATCGAGCCGGGCGGCGTGCCCGCCGACAGCAGGCAGGACGGCACCGCCGGTTCGCCCAGCTAGCAGACCGGGGGCGTCGCCGCAGCGGCACACCCGGGGCGCCTCCGGCAGCGGCACCCGCGCCGCACCCGCAGCGGCACCCGGGCCGCCCGTTCAGCGATCGCGGAAAACAGGCCTGCGCTTCTCGCTGAACGCCCGCGGCCCTTCCTTCGCGTCCTCGCTCGCGAACACCGCCATGCCGATCTTCGCTTCGACGGCGAACGCCTCGTTCTCGGGCATGCCCTCGGTCTCCCGGATCGTGCGCAGGATCGCCCGGACGGCGACCGGGCCGTTCGCCGCGATCGTCTCCGCGATCTCGAGCGCGGTGGCGAGTGCCTGGCCGTCGGGGACCACGTGGCCGATCAGGCCGACCCGGAGCGCCTCGGCCGCGCTGATGTGACGGCCGGTCAGCAGCAGGTCGGCGGCGACCGTGTACGGGACCTGCCGCGGCAGCCGGACCGCCGACCCGCCGAGCGGGAACAGGCCCCAGCGGGCCTCGGAGACGCCGAACCTCGCGCTCTCGCCCGCCACGCGGACGTCCGTGGCCTGCAGGATCTCGGTGCCCCCGGCGATCGCGGGTCCCTCGACGGCCGCGATCAGTGGCTTGGTCAGCCGCCGGCCCTTCAGCAGGGCGTCGATGACCGAAAGATCAAGTTCACCAGCCTTGAACGCGTCGCCGGGGTGCGACCGGGTCATGGCCTTCAGATCGGCACCGGCGCAGAACACGCCCCCGGCCCCGGTCAGGATGCAGACGCGGATGCCGGGGTCGTTGTCCACCTGGTCCCACGCCTCGCGCATCAGGGCCATCATCGGGCCGCTCAGCGCGTTGCGCGCCTCGGGACGGTTCATCGTCACGACAAGGACGTGACCCTGCCGCTCGATCAGCGCGTGCGGCGCCCCGGTGCCTGTCGCAGTCATGACGCAGCCGCCTTCCGGGAGTTGCCCAGAACAGTAACACGTTCTAATTTCTTACCCATGGCTCTCAACTTCGCCGACCTATTCGAGCATGCCGCCGACGTATTCGGTGAGCGCGTCGCGCTGGTGTCGGGTGAGCAGCAGGTGACCTACAGCGAGCTGGACGAGCGCACCAGCCGGCTGGCCCACTACCTGGCCGGGCTCGGCGTTGGCGCCGGGGACCACGTCGGGCTCTACGCGCACAACTCGATCGAGGCGGGCGAGACGATCCTCGCGTCGTGCAAGCTTCGCGCCGCCGCGATCAACATCAACTACCGGTTCACCGCCAGCGAACTGCAGTACATGTTCGCCGACGCCGACCTGGTCGCGCTGGTCTGTGACCGGCAGTACGCGCCGCGGGCCGCCGCGGCGGCGACAGCTCCCGGCCTGCGCGGCACCGGTGCTGGCCCGGGGGGGCGACCCCCCCAAACCCCCCCGATCGGTGCTGGCCCGGGGGGGCGACCCCCCCAAACC
>JASHQP010000581.1 GCA_030039095.1 Streptosporangiaceae bacterium | reverse complement strand
GCCACCACGACGGCCGCCGCGCCGTGGCCGGCCAGGGCGAGGCAGAGCGCCCGCCCGATACCGCTCGCGCCGCCGGTGACGACCGCGACCTTCCCGTTGATGTCCATGGTCAGTGTCCCCTTGCGGTGGCGCGGGCGGCGTGGTCGGCCCACGCGGCGAGGTCGGGGTCGGCGGCGAGCAGGCTGGCGTACTTCTTCCGCGCCTCCTCCCGCTTGGCCGGGATGTACTCGGTCGGCCACAGCCCGGGGTGCGGCTCGTAGTCTTTCAGCACGTTGCGGGCCACGGTGACCATGTGCACCTCGTCGACCCCGTCCATGATCGCCATGGTCGGCGCGCTGGCCCACATGGCCTGCAGCGGGGTGAGGTTGGTCGTGCCCAGCGACCCCATGATGTGCAGCGCCCGGTAGGACACCTCGCGCAGCACCTTCGCGGCCGTGTACTTGCACGCGGCGATCTGGGTGCGGGCCTCCCGGGTGCTGGAGTTGTCGATCGTCCACGCGGTCCACAGCACCAGCAGCCGCAGCATGTTGATCTCGGCGTAGGACTCGGCGATCGCCTCCTGCACCATCTGGTGCTCCGCGATCGTCTTGCCGTGCGACTCCCGGCTGAGCGCGCGCTCGCACATGATGTCGAAGGCGAGCTTGACCTGCGCCACCGTGCGCATCGCGTGGTGGATCCTGCCCCCGCCCAGCCGCCGCTGCGCCAGCACCTTGGCGCCGTTCTCGGGCCCGATCAGGTGGTCGGCCGGGACGCGCACGTCGTTGTAGCGGATGTGGTTGTGCAGCGCGGGATACTCCATGATCTCAACGCCGGGCGCGTCGCCCGGCACCACGAACATGCCGTTGGTGCACATCACGAAAATGATGTCGGCCCTGCCCCCGGCGCTGGTGAACCACTTCTCGCCGGTGATGACCCACCCACCCGCCTCCCCTTCCCCCTTCATGTCGCGCATCGCGTGCGTGCGGAACAGGTTCGGATCGGAGCCGCCCTGGGGCTCGGTCATCGAGTACGCGGAGAAGATCTCCTGGTTCATCAGCGGGGGCAGCCAGCGGCGCTTCTGCTCCTCGGTGCCGTGGGCCGCGAGCATCTCCATGTTCCCGGTGTCCGGCGCGGCCGTGCCGAAGATCACCGGCGCGGAGCGGTAGCGGCCCAGGATCTCGTTCAGCAGCGCGAGCTCGAGCTGGCCGAACCCGGGGCCGCCGAGATCCTCGTCGAGGAACAGCGCCCACAGCCCGCGGTCCCTGACCTGCTGCTTGAGCGGGTCGGCGAGCGCCTTGGCCTTCGGGTCACGTGAGTAAGCCGCGCCCGGGAACACAAGGTCGAGCGGCTCGATCTCGGTACGGCAGAACTGCTCGACCCAGTCGAGCTGCTCCTGAAATTCCGGCTCGGTCGAGAAGTCCCACGCCACAGCGTTCCTCCCAGGCTTGCCGCATGCTCCGCCCACCGAGCCTACTAGAACGCGATTCTAAAAGCCGTCCCCGATTCGCCCGCAGCGCCAGGCCCCACGCCTCGCGTGCCGGCCTGGGGGTCACACAAGGTCACCAAGGTGGCATGGGCTGCTGCGCAGGGCGGGCGGATCTGGTGGGGCGGCGTTTGTCGGTGGTGGGTGGTTGGGTGGGGCCGTGGAACTGGTGAAGCCGCGGGCCGTCAGGCCCGGCGATTGCGTCGGGATCGTGTCCACGTCCTCGCCGGTGTCGGCGCAGGAGCTTGACCGGCTGGCCGGCTACCTGGAGGACCGCGGCTACCGGGTGCGGCTGGCCGAGGGCATCGGCGACCGGGCCGGGCACCTCGCCGGGAACGCGGAACGGCGCGCCGCGGGCGTGATGAGCATGTTCGCCGATCCCGACGTCGCCCTGGTGCTCCCCGCGACCGGCGGCACCGGCGCCAGCCACGTCGTCGACCTGCTCGACTACGGCCTGATCCGGGCCAGCCCGAAGGTGTTCACCGGGTTCAGCGACCCGAGCAGCCTCTGCAACGCGATCCTCACAGGGGCCGGGCTGCCGAACGTGCACGGGGTCACCGGCATCCAGTTCTTCGAGCCCACGCTGGAGGACGAGTGGACCGAAGCCGAGTTCTGGGCCATGGTGTCGGGCGCGATCGCCGGGCGGGAGATACCCGGGGGCGACTGGCACGCGTACCGCGCCGAAGCACCCGTGGTGTCCGGCCCGGTCGTCGGCGGGACCCTGCCGTGCTTCCGGTCGCTGGTCGGCACCCGCTGGATGCCGTCCACGGCGGGCGCGATCCTGGTGCTCGAGGCGTTCATGGACACGTTCGACGACGTCGACCGCGCGCTGACGCACCTGAAGCTTGCCGGGGTGTTCGACGGCATCGCCGCGCTCGTGATCGGGGCGCCCGCCGACTGGGAGCGCGAGGACGCGCCGGACGCCGGCACCGACGAGCTGATCCTGCGCTGCGTGCCTGACCAGGGCTTCCCGGTGATCACCAACGTCGCCTTCGGCCACACGGGCCGGAAAATCCAGTTCCCGCTGGGCTGCCGGGTCGAGTTCGACCTGAGCGGCGACCGCCAGGTGCTGCGGTACCTCGAGGACCTCGTCGCGGTCTGAGCCGCTCAGGCGCCGAGCCTGCGGTACCGGCTGCCGTGGAAGACCAGCGGCGGCACCTCGGGGTCGTCGTCCAGCGCGTGCACCCGCAGCAGGATCAGGTCATGATCGCCGACGCTGATCTCGCGCTCGATGCCGCAGTCCAGCCACGCGCTCGCGCCTTCCAGCAGCACCGCGCCGTCGGCGGTGGCCCGCCAGCGCACCGAGCCGAAGCGGTCGCCGCGGCGCTCGCTGAGCGCGCGGCCGTGCCGTTCCTGGTGCGCGCCGAGGACGCTGATGCCCAGGCGGGGGGCCGTGCGCAGGCTGGGCCAGGTGGTCGACGTGTGCGCCACGGAGACCGAGACGATCGGCGGGTCCAGCGAAACGGACGTGAACGAGTTCGCGGTGATGCCGATCGGATCTCCGCCAACCAGCGCCGCGACCGCGGTCACGCCGGTCGGGTAGGCGCCGAAGACCCGGCGCAGGTCCGTCGCCTCCAGCGCGCAGGTGGTCATGTCGTGCTCACCGGCGGAACCACTCGTCGGCGAGCAGCCGGTATGAGCGGACCCGGTCGGCGGGGTCGTGCGTGATCGTCGTGATGATCAGCTCGTCGGCGCCGGTCGCCTCCTGAAGCTGCCCGAGCTTGTCGGCGACCTGCCCCGCGGAGCCGACGAACTGGGTGTCGGTCCGGTCCGCGACCAGGGCCCTGTCCTCGTCGGTCCAGGTGTGCGCCCTGGCCTCCTTCGGCGTCGGGAACGGGATCGCGCCCTCGCCGGTGCGGATGCTGCGCACCCACAGGCCGTAGCCGGACGCGAGCTCGCGCGCCGTCGCCTCGTCCTTGGCCACCACCACGTCGGCCGAGACGCTGACGTGTGGCTTGTCCAGGTCGGCCGACGGCCGGAACGCCGCCCGGTAGCCCTCCGCGGCCTCGAGCACCGTGGCGGGGCTCACGTGATAGTTGGCGGCGAACCGCAGGCCGTTCTCCCCGGCGACGCTGGCGCTCTGCCCCCCGCTGCTGCCGAGGATCCACACCTGGACGTTCGCGCCCTCGCCCGGGATCGCGTGCCCTTCCACGCCATCGGGCGAGCGGTAGGTCCCGTTGAGCAGCGCGAGGATGTCGGCGACCTGCTCGCCGTAGTCCTGGGGTCTGGCGCCGGGGAGCTGCAGCAGCGTCTTCTGCATCCCGAACCGCGGCGAGCCGAGCAGCTTCTCCACGGAGAACCGCGGCGGGATCAGCAGCCCGTTCGGCGCCCGCCGGTTGCCCTTTGCAGCGTCGTCCTGGCGTGCCGCGCCGACCAGGGCGGGCTCGCGGTCCTGCGGCCGCGGGTGCGGCTGCGGCCGCCCGCCGGACCGGCCGAGGCCAAGATCGACCCGGCCGGGGTGCAGCGCGTCGATGAGCCCGAACTCCTCCACGGTGGACAGCGCGGTGCGGTGCCCGAGCTGGACCGCGCCGGAGCCGATCCGGATCGTGGACGTGGCGTCGGCCGTCAGCGCCAGCACGACCGCCGGAGACGTCCCGGCGACCCCCGGATTGAGGTGATGCTCGGCGAACCAGTACCGGTAGTAGCCGAAGCTCTCGGTGGCCCGGGCGAGCGCGATCGAGTTCCGCAGGGCCTCGGCCGGGCTGGAGCCCGAGCTGATCGGCACGAGGTCGAGCACGGTGAGCGGCGTGTTGGCCATATGTCCCCTCTTAGGTCGCAGCGCCGGCGAGCGCCGGGTCGGCCACGGTCTCGCCGGGCCAGGGCGGGTCGGGGATGTCCCGGCGCAGCACCGGGGCGATGTCGGACTGGAAGAGCTCGAGCGACGCACGGTGCTGTGCGTCGGTGAGCCCGCCCGCGTCGGCGTGCAGGTGCATCACGCTGTGCCCGAGCTGCTCGTGGTAGCGGTGCACCTTGTCGATGACCTGTTGTGGGCTGCCAATTAGCGCGGAACTACGGGCGACGAAGTCGTCCAGGTCGGTGAAGACCGGCTGCAGGCCGAGCCGCTGCTGGAACGCGCGCTGCGCGGCGAAGATCGGCCGGTACACGTCAAGCGCGTCCTGGGAATTACGAGCCGCGTAGTAGCCGGCCGTGCCCGCGCCGACCACCAGGCCGGCCGGGTCGTGCCCGTAGTGCGCCCAGCGCTCGCGGTAGTGACGGACCAGCTCCGCGTACGGCTCGACCGGGTTGGTCACGTTCGCGGAGAACAGCGGGTCGCCGTAGCGGGCGGCGAGGTCGACGGACTCCTTGCTGGTCGCGCTGCCGTGCCAGATGCGGATCGGCTGCTGCAGCGGCCGCGGCCAGACCTCGGCGTCGCGCAGCGGCGGCCGGAACCGCGGCGAGGCGGTCACCGTCGGGTTGCGCCAGATCTGCCGGAAGATCTCGTAGCTCTCGGCGTTGCGGTCCCACTGGTCCTCGGGCGTGACGCTGAACAGCTCGCGCTGCGCGGCGCCGTTGCCCTTCCCGATGATCAGCTCGAGGCGCCCGCCGGACAGGTGGTCGAGCGTCGCGTAGTCCTCGTACGCGCGGACCGGATCCAGCAGGCTCAGCGTCGTGACGGCGGTGAACAGCCGGATCCGCGAGGTCAGCGCCGCGATGTAGCTCAGCGTCACCGGCGGCGACGAGGAGATGAACGGCCGCTCGTGCCGCTCGCCCACGCCGAAGCCGTCGAAGCCGAGTTCCTCGGCGAGCTGAGCGTTGCTGATCACCTCGTGGAACCGGTCGGTGGTCGACTTCTGAATGCCGGTGATCGGGTCGGGTGCGTGCACGATCAGCGTGATCGCCAGGAACTTCATGACGCCGCCCGGCTGAGCTTGCCCGGGGGGACGACCCCCCCAAGGCCTCCCGCTCTGTGCGCGGCACCGGACGGCAGCGGCGCGAGGCCGAGGTGCTCGCGCAGGGTGGTGCCCTCGTAGTCGGCGCGGAAGACGCCGCGCTCCTGCAGCAGCGGCACGACCGTGTCGGCGAACTCGTCGAGCCCGCCCGGCGTGATGTGCGGCACCAGGATGAACCCGTCGCTGGCGTCGGCCTGGACCAGCGTGTTGATCTGCCCGGCGATCGTTGCCGCGGAGCCGATGAACGTCTGCCTGCCCGTGACCTCGATGATCAGCTCGCGGATCGACAGGTTCTCCGCCTCGGCCTTCGCCCGCCACTGCGCCGCGATCGCCACCGGGTCCCGGTGCATCCGCACGCTGGCCCGGCCGCGCGAGACCGTGTTCTCACCCGGGACCGGGTCGACGTCCGGCAGCGGGCCGTCCGGGTCGTAGCCGGACAGGTCGCGGTTCCACAGCTGCTCCAGGAACTTGATCGCGGTCTGCCCGCTGACCTGCTGCAGCCGGACCTCGCGCGCCAGCTCGGCCGCCTCGGCGTCGGTGCCGGCGAGCACGAACGTGGCGGCCGGCAGGATCAGCAGCTCGTCACGGCCGCGCCCGTAGCGGTCCAGCCTGCCCTTGACGTCGGAGTAGAACGCCTGCCCGTCCTCGAGCGTGCCGTGGCGGCTGAAGATCGCGTCGGCGCTCGACGCGGCGAACTCGCGGCCCTCGTCGGAGTCGCCGGCCTGGAAGATGACCGGGCGGCCCTGCGGGCTGCGCGGCACGTTGAACTGCCCGCGGATGTCGAAGTGCTGATCGGACCGCTCGAACGTGCCCGGCCGGGCATCGGCGAGGAACTCGCCGGTTGCCTTGTCGGCGACGATCTCGTCGCCGTGCCAGGAGTCGAACAGCTCCCACGTGGTCTCCAGGAACGCCCGCGCCCTCGAGTACCGCTGGTCCTGCGGCAGGAAGCCGCCACGCCGGAAGTTCTCGCCGGTGAACGCGTCCCACGACGTGACGACGTTCCACGCGGCCCGCCCGCCGGACAGGTGGTCCAGGCTCGCGAACTGCCGGGCCACCTCGTACGGCTCGTTGAACGTGGAGTTGATCGTGCCGGCCAGGCCCAGCCGGCCGGTGACCGCGGCGAGCGCCGCGAGCACCGTGAAGGTGTCCGGGCGCCCCACCACGTCGAGGTCGTAGATCAGCCCGTTCTGCTCCCGCAGCCGCAGCCCCTCGGCGAGGAACAGGAAGTCGAACTTGGCCCGCTCCGCGGTCCGCGCCAGGTGCGCGAACGAGCTGAACTCGATGTGGCTGCCCGACCGCGGGTCGCTCCACACCGTGGTGTTGTTGACGCCAGGAAAGTGCGCCGCCAGGTGGATCTGCTTGAGCGGCCTGGTCACGGCCGGGTCCCTCCCATCGCATAACGGTTCGCCGGCCGGCTCAGCCCAAGCAGCCCGCGCAACGTTCCGGACTCATACGAGTGACGGAACGCGGCGCGCCGCTGCAGTTCGGCCACCAGCCCGCTGGTGATCGCGTGCAGGTCCTGCGGGATGGCCCCCGGGCGCAGCCGGAACCCGGACAGCCCGCTGCCTTGCCACGCCTGCAGCAGATCGGCCAGGCCCGCGGCCGTCCCGGTGAAGATCGTCGCGTCGCTGGCGTAGGGGTATCCGGCGAGCTCATCGAGGCGGGCCCTGCGCTCGGCGCCGGTCTCGCCGCCGGGCTCGTCGAGGAACACCACGAGGTCCCCGAAGACGTGCACGGCGTCCCCGGCGCGGCCGGCGGCCTTCTGGTCGTCACGGATCTCGGCCACGATCGCGGCCGCGTGCGCGGCGTCGCGCGGCGTGACGAACCCCACGTCGGCCGACCGGGCGATCAGCCGGTACGGCACTCCGGCGTGGCCGAGCGCGCCGACGATCGGCTGGCCCTGCGGCGGCCGCGGCGTGATCGACGGCCCCCTGACGCTGAAGTGATCGCCGGTGAAGTCGATGTAGTGCAGCTTGCCGCGGTCGATGAACCGGCCGGTGGCGGCGTCGCGGATCTCGGCGTCGTCGTCCCAGCTGTCCCACAGCCGCCTGACCACCTCGACGTAGTCCTCGGACTCGGTGAACAGCTCCTCGACCAGGTCCCGGACCTGCGGGCTGGACCGGTCGGTCAGGTCGAGCGCCGGCAACGTGCGCCGGCCGAAGTGCGCCGCCTCGTGCGGGCGCGCCGTGACCTGCACCCGCAGGCCGGCCCGCCCGGTGCTGACGTAGTCCAGCGTGGCGATGGCCTTGGAGATGTGGAACGGCTCGGTGTGCGTGACCACCGCCGTCGGGACCAGCCCGATGCCACTGGTCAGCGGCGCCGCCCGGGCCGCGATCAGCACCGCGTCGAGGCGCCCGCGCACCTGGTCGATGCGCCCGTCCCGCTCGAACGGGCGGGACGACTGCAGGCCAAGGCCGTCCTCGATGGTCACGAAGTCGAGCAGGCCGCGCTCGGCCTCCCGGATCAGGTCCACCCAGTAGCGAGCCTGGAACAGCTCGTCTGGGCGTGCCGACGGCTCGCGCCACGCGGCTGGATGCCAGCCAGCCCCGTCGAGCGCGACGGCCAGGTGCAATGGGGAGGATGCCGCGGACATGATCTCCTAACGATTCACAACGGCCTTATGACCAGCATTCTAGGTAATCTCGATAGGCATTGTCGAATAAGATCATCTTCGGCAGCCAGGCCACCGCCTGCCCTCGAGGCCGCCTCCGCCGGCGACGCGATCAGCGTGTGCCCGGAACGGGCTTGCGCCAGCAGATGGAGTACCGCCAGCACAGGTGGCGCCGGTAGCGCATGCCCGGCAGGAGCCGGCCGGCCATGCGGCCGAGCGCCGCAGCGGAGTCGCTACCGGGCGAGGGCGCCCATCGGATCCCAGGCGGGCAGCACGATCGGAGTGGTGTCCAGCGCGGCGCGCAGTTCTTCCGGCAGCGCGTCACGCCGCGCCGCGATCTCGAACACGTACTCGTCGAACCACGAGTCGTTCATCGTGTAGAAGCCGTCCTTGCCCTTGTCCGGGCCCCAGCTGTTCTCGACGCGCCACCTGCGGGTCGCGCCGTCGAGCACGTCGACGCCGGTGAACAGCATGGCGTGGGTCATCAGCGTCTCGTGGTAGATGAGGCGGTCGGCCTTGTCGAGGGTGAAGGCCGTGTCGTACACCGAGGACAGGTCGTACAGACGTGCGTCCCAGATGCCGTACTCGTTGCTCATCATCTTGGAGACGTCGCAGCCGAACCACACCGGCTCGCCCCCCTGCAGCGTCCGGGCCGCGATGTCCTTCATCACCTGCACGTCGACGTTGAGGTAGGTGACCGGCGGCGCCCCGAGCACGTTGCCGAGGTACTGGACCGTGAAGGTCTGGCCCACCGGGCTCGTCGGCCGCGGGTCGTGGACCAGGCACACGTAGTCGTCGATCGGCAGCGTGACGTACCTGGCCGCGAACTCCTGGGGTGTGAGCACGCCGTCGCGGTGGAACTTCTTGTCCTTGTCGGTCCACTGCCAGTCGATCTGCTCCGGCGGGGTGCCGAGGTGGATGCACAGAACGCGGTAGACCACGCCGAGGATGTCGGCCTTCACGGCGCGGGCCGCCTCGGGACCCTGTGCGGACGCCTGGCGCAGCGACTTGGCCCCCTGCCGGAGCAGGTTGCGCAGCACCGCGTTCATCCGGCCGGTCGAGGACGAGCTCTCCGTCTCCGGCATGAAAGCCTTGGGCACGAGGCCGTGCTTGTCGACGAGGGCGACGAACATGTTCCACTGACCGCCGTCGCCGGCGACCTCGTTCAGCAGGAACGCGACGGTGCGGTCGTCGACGTCGAGGCCGGCGGTCTCGATGATGGCCTCGAGGAAGTAGTTCGCCCGCTCGATCTTGTCCCAGAACATGGCGTAGTTCTGCGAGAACTCGAAGTCCTTGAGTCCCATCTTCTTCATCGCGCCGACGCGCAGCAGGTTGAGCCCGGCGAACAGCCAGCAGCGCCCGCTGCGCTGCTGGTTGGTGACCTTCCAGTCGTCGAGCAGCGTGGACAGCGAGTGATCCGTGCTGTTGATGATCTCCCTGCTGATCGCCACGTCGTCGACGGAGACCCTCGTCACCGCGTTCTGCGCCAGCCGGTACGCCGGGTTGGCCGCGAAGTCCTTGCGGAGCAGCTCCAGGTCCTGCGCGCTCAGCGTCCCGTCATTGCTCCGCATGGTCCCTCCTCAGCATCGTTGCTTCCCCTGACCAAGCTATCAGCGCAGCCAGGCGCGCCATATGGGCCCAGTCCTGCAAAACCGGTGCTGAGCTTCCTCCGCTGCGCGAATCCGGCGGTGGCTGCCGGTTGTGCCGCGTTGCCGAGTTATGCCGCGAAAACCCGGCCAGCCTGGTGAGATGTCTTTATCCGAAAAAACGCCGACCGCCTGATGGTGCGCTTGTGAGCCGAGAGACAGAGCCGGCCCTGCCCTACTCCGGTATATCGGGCCAGATCGCCCACTACCGGCTGGGCGGATTCATCGGCCGGGGCGCCATGGCCGTTGTCTACCTTGCCCAGGACCAGCAGACGGGCAGCAACGTTGCGCTCAAGGTCGTGGCGCCGGAACTGGCCGGCGATGCGGCGTTCCGTTCCCGGTTCCTTCACGACTCGCGCATGGCTGCCACGATCGGGCACCCGCACATCATCCCGATCTATGCGGCCGACGAGGCCGCAGGCAACCTGTTCGTGGCGATGCACTGCGTGCAGAGCGGCGACGCGAGGTCGCTGCTCAACCGGCACGGCCCGCTGCCCGTGGACTGGGCGTGGACCATCATCGCCGCGGTCGCGTCGGCTCTGGACGCCTGTCACGCGCACGGCCTGATTCATGGCGACGTCAGGCCCTCCAACATGCTCCTCGACGCCGGTGACCAGGCCAACGGAACCGAAGCAGCCGCGCAGCCGGCCAGCGACGGTGGCCCCGGGCACGTGTACCTGGCCGACTTCGGCATGAGCCGCAACTCGCCGTCCAGCGAGATCATCGCAGCGGGCCAGGTCGAGCCGCTCGACTACGCGGCACCGGAACAGATCGAGAGGCATGAGATCGACGGCCGCGCGGACCTGTACTCGCTGGCCTGCTCCGCCTACGAACTGCTGTGCGGCACGCCGCCGTTCGGGCAGGACCAGGGCCTGACCCTGATGTACGCACAGCTCTACGCGCCGCCGCCGTCTGCCGCTGCGCAGCGCCCGGATCTGCCCTCGGCGGTCGACGCCGTGCTGGCGACCGCGCTGGCGAAGAATCCGGCGGACCGCTTCGCGACCTGCGGGCAGTTCGCCGACGCGCTCCGCTCGGCGCTCGGGAGCAGCGACTACGCCAGTCCGGCTGCGCCGGTCCCGCCGGCCGCCGCGGCTGCTCCCGCGGCCGGCCCCGCCGTGCCGGTACCTGACGACTGGGCCGCGCCGGTCCCGGACCCCTGGTTTGGATACGGCGAGCAGGTTCCCCAAGCTCAGGGCCCGGGGCAGGGTCAGGGCGGCCCCGGCGACACGATGGCGGGGGCGCCCACGATGGCGGTCGGGCCGCCGATGACCGGCCCGCCCACCGCGCCCG
>JASHQP010000580.1 GCA_030039095.1 Streptosporangiaceae bacterium | reverse complement strand
CGGCCCGTAGCTGTCGCTCTAGCAGCAGCAACGGGCCGGCGACACTGCGCCCCGCCGGGCCACGCGACAGGATGCCTTGAATGCCTGATACGCCGGTTTTTAATGGGCCAGCTTCACTTATTCTGGTCAGCAGGCGAGTTTCGGCTTGACGCAGACGGCCTTTTGGTGCGTCCGCATTTACCTCGACGACGCCACAGGCTGGCCAGTCAGCGGAACCCAGGTGGTCAGCATGTCCTGAACCCCGGAGACCCCGTAGTCCTGGTGCACGTAGCGGCCGCGGGCCACCCCGGGCGGGCGCTCCGGGTAGATCGCCCGCAGCACCTTGACCGGGTAGGAGAACGCGTCGGGCGCGAGGATCATCCGGACCGTCCGGCGCAGCTCGGCGTCAGGGTTCGTGGGGCTCGGCGTCGGGGGGCAGGTCCGGGGTCTGGGCGGGCTTGTCCGCGCGGCCGTCGGACCGGGACGTCGCGGAGGCGGGGCGCTCCCGCGACGGACGGAAGCACGACGAGCCTCCCGTGGCCCAGGGCGGGCGGGGCGGAACGCTGAAGCGGCCGACAAAGGCGCTGGCCGAGGCCTGCATCCCGACGACGAGCCCGTCCCGGCGCTGGGCAAAGGCCTCGGCATCGACGAGGCCGAGGTCGGAGCGGCGATGCAGCAGCCCGAGCTCGGTGGCGGAGAGCTGGTACTCGGCCATGTCGTGCAGGGCGCCGAGGCCGCCGTGCAGCCGCGCCCACGCGCGGGCCTGGCGGCGGTGCGGCATGCTGCTCAGCATCGAGACGTCGAGAGCGGTGAGGACACCCGCCGGCTCGTACGCGGGCAGGTAACGGCGGATGAGCGAGATGATGCGCCGCCGGTCCAGCACCATCGCGATGAGCAGGAAGACGACGATGACGGCCAGGATCGCGTAGATGAGGGCGAGTCTGCTCCCCGGCCCGGACAGCGCACCGTTCCACAGCGCGTGCAGCGTCACCGCGGCGGCCCACCCGACGACAACGGCCCACAGGCCGCGGCGCCCGCGGACCATGGCCGCGTACGCCACCCCCGCGCCGATCAGCGATGCGAACAGCGCCTGGCAGACCGGCGAGGCCACGCCGCGCAGCACGAACGTCGTGGCCACGCCCCCGAAGCCGTAGTGGCTGGCTCGCGCGTAATAGAAGATGTTCTCGATCAGCGCGAAGCCGAGGCCGACCATGCTTCCGTAGACGACCCCGTCGCTGATGCCGTCGATCTCCTGCGGGCGCAGCCACAGCAGCCCGACCAGGGCGGCGCCCATGGCTGTGTCCTCGAGAACGGCCACGCCGATCGACGCGGCGGCGGACGCGGTGACGAACCCGCCGCTGCGCAGGTCCGGGGTGGTGAGCAGCTGGTCGCCGGCCAGCACGCCGATGAGCCCGATCACCGCGGCGCAGCCCGCTCCCCACAGAAAGATGAAGACCAGGCTGCCGGGCGGCTCGGGTTCCAGCCGGTCCAGGGCCAGCACGGCGGCCAGCAGGACGGGGATCGGCAGCAGCGCCAGCGTTAACCCGATCCCTGCCGACAGTGCCCCGCTCGCGGCGACCGCGGCGAGCGCGCCGAGCGCGACAAGGCTGCAGGCCGCGACGCCGACGATGAAACCGACCGGGGTGTGGCCGCCCCGGCGGTCGCCCGGGACGGCCTGGGGATCGATCGGCGCCACCCTCGCAGCATAACGAGCGGAACCGGCCATTCGCACCGTGCCACCGGCCATTTGCGCAATGACCGCGAAACGGTGCGCCGCGGGCCGGCGAAGTGGGACACCGCGGGCCGGCGAAGTGGGACACCGCGGGCCGGCGCGGGTGCTGGCCCGCGTTATTTTGGCTGGCTACATTCGTGTGCATGTTCGAAGTGGCCGGCGTTCTCGAAGAATTGAACGACGAGCAGCGTCAGGCCGCCACACACGCGGGCGGGCCGCTGCTGGTGCTGGCCGGCGCCGGGACCGGGAAGACCGGGACGCTGGTCGCCCGCGCCGCCTGGCTGCGTGCGCGGGGCATCGAGGCCAGCCGGATCCTGCTGCTGACGTTCACCCGCCGCGCGGCCGACGACATGCTGGCGCGGGTCGCCCGGCAGCACAACTCGGGCGACCGGATCTGCGGCGGCACTTTTCACGCGATCGCGCACCGGATCATCCGGGCGCACGCCGAGGCGTTCTCGCTGCCGCCCGCGTTCAGCGTGATCGACCCGGCCGACGTGGCGGACGTGCTCGACACCTTCCGCGAAGATCACGACCTGGTGGGCGTCAGGCGGCGGGCGCCGCGAGCCCACGTCTGCGCCGACATCTACACCCGGTGCGTGAACACCCAGACCACGATCGCCGACGTCGTGGCCGAGAGCTTCCCCTGGTGCCGAGAGTTCACCGGCCAGCTGGCCGGGCTGTTCCGCGATTACGTGGCGCACAAGCGCCGGCACGCGCTCGTCGACTTCGACGACCTGCTGCTGCTGTGGCGGGCGGCGCTGGCCGACCCGGCCGCCGGGCAGGCCCTGCGGGGCCTGTTCGACGCCGTGCTGGTGGATGAGTACCAGGACGTCAACGCGGTGCAGGCGGAGATCGTGCGGCTGCTGCGGCCGGACGGGCAGGGGCTGACCTGTGTCGGCGACGACGCCCAGGCCGTCTACGGGTTCCGCGGCGCCGACCCGGAACACCTGCGGGCGCTTTCCGGCGCCTACCCCGGGCTCACCGTGATCCGCCTGGTGCGCAACTACCGGTCGAAGGACGCGGTGCTGCGGCTGGCGAACACGGTCCGGCCGCAGTCCGACGGGCTCGAGCTCGAGCTGACCGGGGTGCGCGGCAGCGGGCTGACCCCGCAGCTCGTGCGGTGCTACGACGAGGCGACGCAGGCACGGGAGATCGCCGCCCGGGTGCTCGACGGGCACGAGTCCGGCCGGCTGCTGCGCGAGCAGGCCGTGCTGGTCCGGGCCGCGCACCAAAGCGACGTCCTCGAGGTCGAGCTGACCGCCCGCGGCATCCCGTTCGTCAAGTACGGCGGCCTGCGGTTCACCGAGGCCGCGCACGTCAAGGACTTCATGGCCGCCGCGCGCATCGTGGCCAACCCAGCGGACGACCTCGCGTGGTTCCGCGTCCTGCGGCTGCACGAGGGGATCGGGCCCGCGAGCGCACGGCGGATGGTCGACGGGTTGCGCCCCGCCGACCCGAGTCCGTTCGAACGCTGGCCAGCCGCGGTCGATAGCGTTCCGGCCCGTTATCGGAGTGCTGTCGCGGCGACGCTGAAGGCCCTGGCCGGTGCCGCGGACCTGGAACGGACCGCGGACCGGGCGGTGGCAATCCTGGCTGCGCTGTCCGATCCGCTGCGGGCCCGGTACCCGGACGCCTCGGCCCGGATCGCGGACCTGGAGCGCCTGGCCGACGCGGCCTCGAGCCGGCCGTCGCTGCACGACGCGCTCGTCGAGCTGGCGCTCGACCCGCCGGCGTCCGGGTCCGACCTCGCGGGGCAGCCGCGGCTCGACGACGACTACCTGATCATCTCCACGGTGCATTCGGCCAAGGGCCTGGAGTGGCCGGTGGTGCACCTGCCGCACCTGGTGGACGGCGCGGTGCCGAGCGACATGGCGCTCGGCAGCCCCGAGGGCCTCGCCGAGGAGCGGCGGCTGTTCTACGTGGCGGTGACCAGGGCCCGCGACGAGCTGTACCTGTACGCGCCGCTGCGGATGCACATCCGCCGCGGCATCCGCGACGACCGGCACGGCTACGCGCAGATCAGCCGGTTCCTCGACACCAGGGCGCAGGCGCACTGCGAGATCGTGGAGGCATCGCCGCCGCGGCCGGTGGTGCCCCGCGTGGCTCAGCTCGCCGCGACGGTGGACGCCGCGCTCGAATCGCTGTGGGGCCCGTCCTGAACGCGGCGCATCCGGCGCGCCGGGGGCCGGCGGTCAGCTGCGCTCGATGATGCCGCGCAGGTAAGCGGCCTGGCCGGCGTGCTGCAGGTCGTCGGAGATCACGCTCACCAGGCGCACGCCCAGGGTGACCGGCGGATTCCAGGCCTTGTCCACGACGCGGTCCAGGTCGGCATCGGTCAGCCCCTCGACATACGTCAGCGTCCCTTCGTGCACCGCGTCGTAGTAGCCGGTCAGCAGCTCGCCGGAGCGGACCTGGACCGCGGCCACCGCCTCCGATCCCTGGCCGTAGCCGGTGGCCGAGACCCCGAACGGCAGCCCGAACCGGTCCGCCCAGGTAGAGCCGCTGACCCCGGCCGTCCAGACCTGTTCGGTCCCCGCGACGTCGGCGATGTGATCGTCCTGGATCCGGGTCAGGTGCCACACCAGCCAGGCGATCGAGTTCGACCCGCTCTCCGGGCGGAACGCGAGCTGGCCTGGCGTCAGCCCGTCGACCGCCTCGTGCACGGTGTCCCGGATCCTGCCGAACGCATCGGCCAGCAGCTCAGCGATGGTCATGGGGCGTCCTCCCGTCTTGCCGGGCCGGTGTTACCAGGGCATGGATGTGCTGGTGAAGTGGGAAAGCGTGTCGATGTCGCTCATCTGGTAGACGTGCCGCGGCGGGGTCTCGAAGGTGGCGTACGGCGTGACCCTGATCACCACCCGCTTCTCGTCGTCGACCATCTGCTCGATCTGCGGCCGCCGGCTTTCCGGAACCTCCTCGCCCGCCATGATCCCGATGACCGCGGTGAGGACGTCGGTGGCGAGCGCGCGGTCGCGGGAGATCACGGCGGTGCCGTAGACCTGCAGGTAGCCCAGCGGCCACTGCTCGTCCAGCACACACACGCTGACCTTGCCGTCGCGGTCGACCGCCCTGGTCTTGCCCCGTTCGGCCATCGTGGAGATCAGCAGGTCGTCGCCGTCCATCACGTAGTAGACGACGGTCATGGCCGGGCCGTGGTCCCGGCGGCCGTAGCCGAAAATGCAAATCCGGTGATCACGGACGTACTGCCGCCGCTGCTCCCGATCCACGTTGGCACCTTACTGCCGCCGCAGGGCTCACTGGGGCCGCGCGGGGGCGTGCTCCGTGTGAATCTGGAAGAACGGCGACTGCAGGATGAAACGCGCGGCGAGCATCAGGATGATGCCGACCACGACGATGCCGACCAGCGACCAGATTTGTGACGCGGGCGCGGTCTGCAGCGACTTCACCACGATCCAGCCCAGGAACCCGGCGGCGCCGAGCGGGAGCACGCCAAGGATCACGGCCTCCTTGGCGTTCGTGAAGACGCGCCTGCGGTAGTACACGATCGTGGCGAGCGCGGTCAGGATGTAGAAGATCGCGAACAGCAGGCCGCTGACGTCGACCACGTCGTTGAACGAGTTCTGCACCGAGGTGGTCAGCAGGTACACCCAGGTGAGGCCGATGAGGAGCACGCCGACGATGATGCTGGCCGCGACCGGGGTGGAGAACCGGCGGGACACGTTGGCCAGGAACTCGGGCAGCGTGCGGTAACTGGCCATCCCGTAGACGATCCGGGCGGTGAGCACGATGCCGGTGCCGGTTGTCGCGATCACCGACAGTGCCAGGGACAGCGCCATCACCTTCGCCCAGCCGCCGCCGCCCATGGCCTGCGCGATGTAGACCAGCGCGTCCGCCGAGTTGGCCTGGAGCTTGGCTGGCGAGACCACCCCCTGCAGGCCGACCTCCGACAGCGTGTAGATGACGGCCAGGAACACCACGGCCAGGATGGCGGCGCGGCCCGGGTTGAGGCGCCGGTGCCGTACCTCCTCGTTGACGTAGAGCGTGCCGTCCCACCCGGTGAAGATGAACACGGCGATGAGGAAGCCCGCAACCGCGCTGCCCTTGCCGTCGATGCCGGACGGGCTCAGCCAGCCCTTGGAGAAGGCAAAGGTGCCGTGGTGGTGGCTGAGCACCAGCACCAGGCCGGCGATCGCGAGCCCGACCAGGATCAGGTACTCGACGAGGGCCATGCCCACCTGGGCGCGCGCGGTGATCCTGATGCCGACGACGGCGATGACGAGCATCACCAGGCCCACGGCGGTGCCGATCGCGATATTCGCCCAGGTGCTGGTGGAGTTGGAGCCGAAGACAGCCAGGACGGACGGGCCAAGGACCTCGACACCGCTGACCGTGGCGATGATGTAGGCCGCGATCATCAGCCACCCGGTCAGGAAGCCGAGGTAGGGGTTGATTGCCCGGCCGACCCACTCGAAGGAGGCGCCGCAGTTGGCGTTCCACATGTTCAGCCGGCGGTAGGCGTTGGCAATCACGAGCATCGGGATCGCGGTCAGGATAATGATCGGCCCGGTGCCGTACGCGGTCGCCGCTGCTAATGCCGCGACCGTCAGCCCCACGGACGCCGCAGGGGCGGAGGACGCCATGCCGATGACCGTGTCCTGCGCGACGCCGATCGCATCAGGCTCGAGCCTGGTGACGGGTACGGGCGTCGTCCCTACCGGCGCCGAGGCCTGATCAGTCATGTGATCTCCTTACCGTCGCGACGTCGGTTCACCGTATCGGCCGATGCCGGCATGGAAATCCGGCTGCGCCATTCGGTGAATATATCCCTGAAGGATGAGATATAACCATTGTTCAGCCGATCGGCAGCAGCCAGTCGTCTCAATCTCGCGCGCTTATTCCTGAAGGCCGGTGCCGCTCCGGGCCGGCCATGACCCGGCCGGTGATTCCCGCTCGCAGTGAGTCCCTCGCCACTGCCCTCGCCACTGCCCTGGCCACTGCCCTGGCCGAGCTACGGGCCGACGCCGCGTCACCGGACGGCCGCCAGGTCCTGCCGCGCGCCGAGCCGCGGCGAAGTGGACCGAAGTGGTGGCGATCTTATCGAATTTATGTTCTGGTAGTGGAGTGAACGATGTGTCGCTGCCGTGGTGGTGGACCTACCCGGCCAAATGCGGGAACGGGCACGTCTGGGGGCCAGGCAAGGTGATCGTCTCGTGGCTGCCGTGCCAGTGCGGGCCAGCCCGCGAGGCGCAGCCGCGCGGCAGCGGTCACCGGACCATCGCCTGCCGGACGCCGGGCTGCCGGTACGCCTGTTACGACCCGCCGCACGCGCCAGAGCCCGGGCAGGCCTCCCCGGGCCGGGAGGACGACTGGTTAACGCGCCGTCGCGGCCGGGCCCAGGGCCGCCCAGGACCCAGGGGGCGCCTAAGACGCAGGCGGCCGGTCAGGACCGCTCCGCCGCGTCATCGGGCCTGTGGCCGGGCCGCGCGCCGTAGCATGCAGGCGGAAGGAGGCGCCCGTGCCCGCCGCCATGCTCCAGATCGGCGAGCGCATCCGCGCGGAGCGCGCCAGGAAGGGCATCAGCCTGCGCAGCCTCGCCCGCAGCGTCGGGCTGTCGGCGAGCCTCATCTCCCAGATCGAGACCGGCAAATGCCAGCCGTCGGTCAGCACCCTCTACGCGATCACCACCGCGCTCGGCGTCTCGGTGCAGGACGTCTTCGGCGAGGCCAGCGCGCCCGCCGGCCGCGCGGCGGCCGGCCAGGTGACGGTCCCGGCTCCCGCACCGCGCGAAGGGGCCCGGGAGGCCGGAGGACCCGTGGTCTGCCCGGCGCAGCGCGAGATTCTCGAGTTCGACTCCGGGGTGATCTGGCAGCGCCTCGGCCGGGTGCCGGGCAGCCACGTCGACTTCCTGCTCGTCAGCTACGAACCGGGCGGCTGCTCGTCACCGGCGGGCCGCCTGATGCAGCATCCTGGCACCGAGTACGGATACCTCATCCAGGGCGAGCTGACCGTAGCCCTGGGCCGGCGGCTGCACCGGCTGACCCCGGGGGATGCGGTGAGCTTCGCGTCCGTGACCCCGCATACCTACCGCAACGAGGGCTCGGCCCCGGCCGTGGGCGTCTGGTTCGTCGCCCCGCCTGACGGCCCGTAGGACCAATATCCCCTAAGGGGATGCGGAGTGTTCAGTATTTATTGACGCTCACCATTGGATCGCCCTTAACTTGAGCCGAGCCGAGAGTGAGGTGGCCGACGATGGCGATACACACCTTCGGGCCGAACGCCGTTGACTGGGAGGAACGGGTCGACCTGGCCCGCTTGCGTGAGGAACGGCTGGCCCGGCTGCGGGCGCAACTCGAACGGTCCGACCTCGGCGCGCTGCTGAGCTTTGACTTCGCGAACATCCGCTACATGACGTCGACCCACATCGGCACCTGGGCGATGGACAAGCTCATCCGGTTCGGGCTGCTGATCAGGGGCGCGGAACCAGTGGTGTGGGACTTCGGGTCGGCCGCGCGGCACCACCAGCTGTACAACCCCTGGCTGGATCACACCCCGGGCCCGGCCACGCCCGAGGGAGCCAGGCGGACCGGGGCCCGGGCCGGCATCTCCACGCTGCGCGGCGCGTTCCACCCGGACGCGGGCATCGCCGCCGACGTGGCCGCCAAGGTCGCCGCCGAGCTGCGCGAGCACGGCGTCGCCGATGCGCCGCTCGGCATCGACGTCGCCGAGATGCCGGTGCTGGCGGCCCTGGCCGCCGAGGGCATCGGATGCGTGGACGGCCAGCAGGTCTTCATGGAGGCGCGGCGGACCAAGACCCGCGACGAGATCGCGCTGCTGGCGCAGGCGTGCTCGATGGTCGACGCCGCCTACACCGAGCTGTATGAGTTCCTGCGGCCCGGGGTGCGCGAGAACGAGTGCGTGGGCCTGGTCAGCAACGTCCTCTACGACCTGGGCAGCGAGTACGTGGAGGGGGTCAACGCGATCTCGGGCGAGCGCTGCTCGCCGCATCCGCATGTCTACTCCGACCGGCTGATCCGGCCGGGTGACCCGGCGTTCTTCGACATCCTGCACAGCCATCTCGGCTACCGCACCTGCTACTACCGGACGTTCGCCGTTGGCAGCGCCTCGCGGGCGCAGCGCGACGCCTACGTCCGCTGCCGCGAGTACATGGACGCGGCGATCGCGTTGGTGAGGCCGGGGGCCACTACGGCCGATATTGTGTCGCTTTGGCCGCGCGCAGAGGAGTTCGGGTTCCCGGACGAGACCGCCGCGTTCGCCCTGCAGTATGGCCACGGCGTGGGCCTGTCGATCTGGGAGAAGCCGATCTTCAGCCGGCTGGTGTCGCTGGAGCACCCGGAGCCGCTCGAGGAGGGAATGGTGTTCGCG
>JASHQP010000579.1 GCA_030039095.1 Streptosporangiaceae bacterium | reverse complement strand
GCGGGGCTCGCCGCGCTGTCGCGCGGCGCCCGGCCCCCGCTCCGGCTGCTGCTCGCGACCGGGCTCGTGGCGGCCGTGGCGTTCACGGTGACGCCGCCGACCGGCTCGACCGACGCCCTCGACTACGCCGCGTACGGCCGGATCGTCGTACTCGGCCACAGCCCGTACGTGATGACGCCGGCAAAGCTGCGCCGCAGCGGCGACCCGGTCGGCAAGGCGATCGGCAACGAGTGGCGCCACCAGGTGGCCGTGTACGGGCCGCTGGCCGCGGCCGAGCAGTGGGCCGCCGCCGAACTCGGCGGCACCTCGGCCGCGCGGATCATCTTCTGGCTGAAGCTCTGGACCACGATCGCGTTCGGCGCGGTGGTGCTCGCCCTGGACAGGCTGACGCGCTCCGATCCGGCCCGCCGCACGCGGGCTCACCTGCTGTGGTCGGTGAACCCGCTGCTGCTGTGGGTCCTGGTCGCCGCCGGGCACGTGGACGTGCTGGCCGCGGCCGCCGGCTTCTTCGGCCTGATCGTGATGCGGGGCTCACAGCCGGGCGAGGAACCTCGGGCGCTGCGCGGATTCGCGGCCGGCCTGCTCGTCGGGGTGGCCGCGGACATAAAGATCACCTATCTGCTGCTGGCAGTGGGCCTGGCCTGGGCCGCGCGACGATCCGTGACCGCCTGGCTCGCCGCTGGCGCGGGCGGCGCGATCGTGCTGCTGCCCACGTACGCATGGTTCGGCGTCCCGGCCCTGAAGGCGCTGCTCAGACGGGACTCGAACGCCTCGGTGGACAACTTCTACCAGATGTTCGTCGGATCACACGGCAACCTGTTCCCGCATCAGCTGCTGGTGGCCGGGCTGCTGCTGGTGGCCGTGGCCGCGCTGCTGCTGTGGCGCCTGCCCGACGGGATTCCCGGCCTGCCCGCGGTCAGGCCGGCCCTGGCGGTGGGCCTGGCCTGGCTGTTCATCTGGTCCTACCAGTACCCGTGGTACGACTCGATGGTGTTCTGCCTGCTCGCGATCTACCCGGCGTCCCTGATCGACTGGCTGGCGCTGGCCCGGCTGACCGCGGCCACGTTCGCGCTGATGCCGGGGAACGCGGTGACCCCGCCGCAGCACTGGCTCCAGGTGATCACCAACGACAGCGTGTTCTGGTGGGCGCCCGTGATCCTGCTCGCAGCGGCGGCCGCGCTGGTCTGGCTGGGCCTGACCAACCGGTGGAAGATGGGCCCGCCGGTCGACCTCAGCGCTCCGGGGCAGCCGCTGCGGGCGTGAGCCGGGCGCTTCTGCGCGACGCCAGGGCGGCGCGCACGGCCGGCCCGAACCCCACCACGAGCAGCGCCGCGAACAGCGCCATCCCGGTCAGCACGTACAGGTTCCCGACGATCAGCTGCAGCCCGTGCCAGTGGTACTCGGCGTACCACGGCCGGTCGCCGATGCGCAGGTACGTTTCCGGGTTGGTCAGCGGAGGCCACCAGATCAGCCCCTCGAAGTACCCGCCGGTGTCGGCCGGCAGGTGCCACAGGCTCCCCGGCCACGCCCCGAACACCAGCGCCAGGCCCGCGGCCAGGCCTCCGAGCGCCCAGCGCCGGGCCCCGCTGGCGCGCACCGCGTAGACGGCGGCGGCCACCACCCCCGGCACGACCCACACCCAGTGGTGATCCCAGCTGATCGGGGAGCACAGCAGCCCGGTCAGCGCGCAGGTCAGCAGCCCGGCCATGCGGTGGCCCGCCCGGTCGATCATCGCCGCGCACACCACCCCGGCGATCGCGACCACCACGTCGGCCACCAGCCACGTGGGCTGCGCACGCACGACGTTCCCGGTCAGCCGGGTGATCAGAGCCGGCAGCGACTGGTTGCCCTCCCAGCCGACGAAACCGGTGCGCTGGCCGTGCGCGAACAGCCCGGTCAGCCAGTACTTCCCGGAATCGGCGGGCAGGACGGCGAAGCCCAGCAGGACCGTCGCCGCGAACGTTCCCGCTGCCACGGCGGCCTGCCGGAACCTGCGGGTCAGCACCAGGTACGGGATGAAGATCAGCGGTATGAGGTCGATGCCCGCCCCGAGGCCGATCCCCGCCCCTTTCCACCAGCGCCGGTCCGGCTGGACCCGATCCCAGATGATCAGGGTCATCAGCACGATCTCGATCTGGCCGAGGAACAGCGTCCGCTGTATCGGCTCCGTCCACAGCAGCGGCGCGGCCAGCAGCAGCGTCCCGCCGAGCCGGGCGAGCGCGCGACGGCAGCCGAGGCCGCCCAGCGTCATCCAGACGCATCCGAGCATCGCCGCGATGTTCACCCCGGCCGTGATGTTTGCCAGCGTCTTGAACGAGACCACGGACCCTGCCGTGAACACCATCGCGGCGAACGGGCTGTAGGTGAACGGTAGATGCGCATAGCCGGGCCAGTCGTACAGCGGCGCAGCGCGAAACGCGCGGTAGAACGGCCTGACCTGCCGGACGATCAGGCCCCCGTCGGTGTATACGCGCAGGTCAACCGGATCCATCCACTGATGGGACGGACTCGTGACGGCGAAGACGATGTACCCGGCGATGGCCACGCCGAAGGCCGTGGCGCCGACGGCGAGCAGCGGACCGCCGCGCCGGTACCACGCCTGCCCGACCGGGCGCGCGCTGACCGTGGCTGTTTGCCTAGTAGACGCCACCCGTGCACGATATCCCGCTGCTGTGCCGAGCACTCTGACTACGCTGGTCGAGATGCATCAAAGCGGCGTCTTCCGGGGCAAGCGACGGTCGGTCGTCGTGGTGGTGACCGTGGCCGTGCCGGGCGTCGCCGCGACCGGAGTGACAGCCACCCCGATCGCCAACGCCTTCCTGCGCAAATTGTGACCGAAACTTGCCCTCCACCAGGACCGGAATGGCCCTGTTTCACCCACATCAGCCATTGGGTTCTGTTATGATCACCAATCGGCTTATGTAGCCCACATCAAATCTTTCGGCCCTGGCGTAAGCCGCATGTCCAGCGTTCGTCACGGAATAGGACTAATGGGAATGCGAATCCGAGGTAAGGTCCGGCTGCTGGCGATCGCCAGCGTGGTCTGCTCGCTGGTGCTAGCCGCGTGCTCGTCGAGCAGTTCGCCGTCATCGAATGGGGGGAGCAACCGCGTCCAGGGGGGGACGGCCACGCTGTCGCTCTCCCAGACCGATGGCATCTTCAACTACATCTTCCCGTTGCTCAACTTCGACAACGACACGTTCGCCAACATCACCTACTCGCAGTACCTGATGTGGCGCCCGCTGTACTGGTTCGGCAAGCCGGGCGGGGTCGGGCTGAACGAATCGGAGAGCCTGGCCAATGTCCCGACCGTGACCTCGTCCGGGGGGAAGACCACAGCGACGATCACGCTCAAGACGTACAAGTGGTCCGATGGCGCGCCGGTGACCAGCCGCGACGTCGAGTTCTGGATCAACCTGGTCAAGGCGGACAAGTCCCAGTTCTGGGGCTACGAGCCGGGCGAGTTCCCGGACAACCTGACCTCGTTCAAGCAGCTGTCCAGCACCAAGTTCCAGCTCGTCTTCGACCACACGTACTCGGCAGAGTGGCTGTACAACCAGCTCGCCCTGATCATCCCGCTGCCGCAGCAGGCCTGGGACAAGACGTCGGCCAGCGGTTCGGCCGGGAACTACGACATGACCACCTCCGGGGCTCTGGCGGTGGACACCTTCCTGCTGGACCAGAACAAGGACACCTCCACGTACGCCACGAACCCGCTCTGGCAGGTCGTCGACGGCCCATGGAAGCTGGCCAGCTACGCGACCAACGGAACCGGCGACGCCACCTACGTCCGCAACACGAAGTTCTCCGGGCCCGCCACGGGCTCGCTGCATGCGATCAAGGTGGACAGCTACAGCAGCGACGCTGCCGAGTTCGACCAGCTGCTGTCGGCCAGCGGCATCGACTTCGGCTACGTGCCGTTCAATGACGCCGCGCAGGTGTCGCGAGTGAAGGGTGACGGCTACACCGTGGCGTCGTGGCCCGCCTGGGGCATCAACTACGTGTTCATGAACTACGCCTCGCCGCAGTCGGGCGCCTTCTTCCGGCAGCTCTACCTGCGCCAGGCGATGCAGTACTTGATCAACCAGGCCGGTTACATCAGCGCGTTCCTCGAGGGCTACGCGTACCCGACCTATGGCCCGGTGCCGCAGAAGCCGTCCAGCAACTTCGTGTCCTCGGCGGAGACGCAGAACCCGTACCCGTACAACCCGTCGAAGGCTGTCGCCCTGCTGAAGGCGCACGGCTGGAACGTCACGGCTGGCGCCACGGACACCTGCGCGCGGCCGGGCTCCGGGTCGAACGAGTGCGGCGCCGGCATCGCCGCAGGTCAGAAGCTGACGTTCGGCTTCGAGTACGCATCGGGCTCGCTGGCGGAGGACGAGGAGGTCTCCTCGCTCCAGTCGGCGTTCTCGCAGGCCGGTATCAAGTTCTCGTCGTTCACCAACGCGCCGTTCGCAACGGTGGCCGGCGGTATGTCGCCCGGCTGCACGAAGACGAGCTGCTGGCAGATGTCCTACGTGGGCGAGGCCTGGCTGTTCGATCCCGGCTTCTTCGAGCCCGACGGATCGATCCTGTTCCTCACCAACGGGCCGTCCAACCTCGGCGGGTACTCCAACCCGACGGCGGATGCACTGATGAACAAGCTGGGCTCGGGTGGTCTCCAGGCGCTGTACAGCTACCAGAACTACCTCGCCAAGCAGCTTCCGGGGCTGTGGATGCCGCAGACCGACACCGCGATCTCCGCGGTAAACGGCAAGCTCAAGGGCGTCCTCCCGCTCGACCCGGAGGAGAACATCTACCCAGAGGACTGGTACTTCGTGAAGTAACCCTCATTCGGGGGCTCCGCCCCCCGAAGACCCCCTGGAACCCCCGCTCGCCCAGCACCTCGAGGGCAGGCGGGGGTTCCGCTATCTGCGCTGCAGCCGCACGACGCTGGGCGCAAGGCGTGACCTATTCCTGCCCTATTTGAGCGCCAATACCACTGGTCACACACGCCATTTTCGCACCGTCCATCATCCCAGGTCACAGGCCACACGCGGCCACAGCCACCCGGAACGGAATGGCCCGGTTTTCCCGGCATCGGCCATTGAGCTCTGTTATTTTCGGCCCTGGCGCCCAGCATTCGACACGGAATAGGAGTAATAAGAATGCGTACCCGAGGTAGCGTCGGGCTGCTGGCGATCGCCAGCGTGGCCTGCTCGGTGGTGCTGGCCGCCTGCTCTTCTGTCAGTTCGCCGTCGTCGAGCGCGGCGGGCAACCGCGTTCAGGGGGGGACGGCCACGATGTCGCTCGCCCAGGCCGACGGCGTCTTCAACTACATCTTCCCGCTGCTCGACATCAACAATGACACGTTCGCCAATGTCACCTACTCGCAGTACCAGATGTGGGAGCCGCTCTACTGGTTCGGCAGCCCGGGGCACGTCGGGCTGAACAAGGCGATGAGCCTGGCCGACCCCCCGACCGTGACCTCGTCCGGCGGAAAGACGACCGCCACGATTCAGCTCAAGTCCTACCGCTGGTCCGACGGCGCGCGGGTCACCAGCCGGGACGTCGAGTTCTGGATCAACCTGCTGAAGGCGGACAAGACTCAGTTCTGGGGCTATGAGCCCGGCGAGTTCCCGGACAACCTCACCTCGTTCGAGAGCCTGAGCAGCACCAAGTTCCAGCTCGTCTTCGACCACACCTACTCGTCGGAGTGGCTCTACAATCAGCTCGCGCTGATCATCCCGCTGCCCCAGCAGGCCTGGGACAGGGAATCGGCGGCCGGCCCGGCCGGGAACTACGACCTGACCACCTCCGGGGCTCTGGCGGTGGACACCTTCCTGCTGGACCAGAACAAGGACACCGCCACCTACGCGACGAACCCGCTCTGGCAGGTCGTCGACGGCCCGTGGAAGCTGACCGCGTACGCCACCAACGGATCCGGCGACGCCACGTACGTCCGGAACACGAAGTACTCCGGGCCTGTCACCGGCTCGCTGCACGAACTCGAGATCGACAGCTATGCCAGCGACGCTGCCGAGTTCGACCAGCTGCTGTCGGTGGGCGGCGTCGACTTCGGCTACGTGCCGTTCAACGACGCGGCCCAGGTATCCCGGGTCAAGAGCGACGGCTACACCGTGGCGTCCTGGCCAGCCTGGGGCATCAACTACATCTTCATGAACTACGCGTCGCCGCAGTTGGGCGCCATCTTCAAGCAGCTCTACATCCGCCAGGCGATGGAGCATCTGATCAACCAGGCCGGTTACATCAGCACGTTCCTCGAGGGCTACGCGTACCCGACCTACGGCCCGGTGCCGCAGAAGCCTGCCAGCGCCTTCGTCTCCCGGCAGGAAACGGAGAACCCGTACCCGTACAACCCGATGGAAGCGGTCAGCCTGCTGAAGCAGCACGGCTGGAAGGTCGTGCCCGGCGGCACCGACACGTGCACCCGGCCGGGCTCCGGGCCGGACGAGTGCGGCGCCGGCATCGCCTCCGGCGCCAAGCTGACGCTCGCCTTCGAGTACACGACAGGCTCGCTGGCGGAGGACGAGGAAGTCGATTCACTCCAGTCGGCCTTCGCTCAGGCGGGTATCAAGATGTCTACGAGCGATGCGCCGTTCCCGACGGTGGCCGGCAGCATGACGCCCGGCTGCACGAAGTCGAGCTGCTGGCAGATGTCCTACGTGGGCGAGGGATGGCTGTTCGACCCCGGCTTCTTCGAGCCCGACGGGGCGATCCTGTTCGGCTCGAACGGGCCGTCCAACCTCGGCGGGTACTCCAACCCGACGGCGGATGCGCTGATGAACAAGCTGGGCTCGGGTGGTCTCCCGGCGCTGTACAGCTACCAGAACTACCTCGCCGAGCAGCTTCCCGGGCTGTGGATGCCGCAGGCGGACACCGCGATCGCCGCGGTGAACAGCAAGCTCAGGGGCGTCTACCCGCTGGACCCGCTGGAGAATCTCTACCCGCAGGACTGGTACTTCGTGAAATAAGCCCTCCGGGGGCTCCGCTACCGGCGCTGCAGGCGGACGTCGAGCGAGTCGCGCAGACCGTCGCCGATGAAGTTGAAGGCGACGACCGTGAGCACGATCATCAGGCCGGCCGGGTAGATCTCCCACCAGTAGCCGTCGTACAGGAAGTTGACCCCGTTCTCGAGCATCCCGCCCCACGTCGCTGTCGGCGGGGGAAGGCTGAAGCCGAAGTAGCTCAGCACCGCGAGGATCGAGATCGCGTCGGCAACCTGGAACGTCGCGTTGACCACGATCGTGCCCACCGTATTCGGCACCAGGTGGCGGACGATGATCCGGCCGGACCGCCCGCCCATCGTCCTGACCGCCTCGACGTACTCCCTGACGCGCAGGCTCAGCGTTTCCCCGCGCACGAGCCGCGCCGGACCCAGCCAGGACAGCAGCGCGAGGACCAGGATGAGCAGCAGCAGCGTCGGCTTGAACTCCGTGGCCAGATCGATGAACAGGTACACGACGGGGATCGCGAGCATGATGTCCACGAAGCGCATCAGGACCGTGTCGGCCAGGCCGCCGAAGAAGCCAGAGATCACCCCGTAGAGCACGCCGATCACGGTCGCGACCAGCGCGACGGCGAAGGCTACCTCCAGTGAGCTCTGGCCGCCGGCCATGAGCCGGCCCAGCACGTCGTAGCCCAGGTTGTCGGTGCCCAGCGGGTGCTTGCCGCTCGGCCGCTCGTTGACGAGCAGGAGGTTCGTGGTGACCTGGTTGGTGTGGTAGAAGAGCGGGCCGACGAAGCTGAACAGGGTAACCGCCACGACCAGGATGACCCCGGCCAGCGCGAGCTTGTTCTCCACGAACGCACGCAGGATCATTCGCCAGCCGGCGTCCTGGCGCGTCACCTCGCCACCCTCGGGGGTGGCGCTTGGCCGGGCTTCGGCCGATATGTCAGTCATAACGCACCCGGGGATCCAGGACCGCGTAGGCGACGTCAGCGATCAGGTTGCCGAGCACGGTCGCCACGGCCACGAGCACGGTGATGCCGAACACCACTGGGTAATCGCCGTTCACGGCGGCGTTGAAGTAGGCGAGGCCGATTCCGGGGAAGTTGAACAACTGCTCGATGATCAGCCCGAACGTCAGGATGCCCGGTATCGAGATCCCGACCAGCGTGGCGACGGGGATCAGTGAGTTGCGCAGCAGGTGCCGGTACAAGATGGCACTCTGCCGCAGCCCCTTGGCACGAGCGGTGCGTATGTAATCCTGCGTCAGGCTGTCGATCGCCGAGGATCGCATGTAGCGGCTGAACAGCGCGACCGTGACCAGCGTCAGCGTTGCGACCGGGAGCACGAGGCCCGAGGGGTCGGCCAGCACCCCGCTGATCGTGGACGCCTGGGGTGCCTCGGCGGGCAGAAGCCTGAGGTTCACAGCGAAGAACGCGATCAGCAGCAGCCCTAGCAGGTAGGGCGGCATGGAGTAGAGCACGAACGCGATGCCGGTGGCGGTGTAGTCGGTCAGCTTGTTGCGCCGCACCGCCTGCACGATGCCGAGCGGGATCGCGATCAGGAGCGCGAGCACGAGCGACACCCCGACCAGGACAACGTCATTGGGCAGGTCATGCGCGACGATCGAGTCGACGGTCATGTTCTGCTTGAACGAGTACCCCAGGTTGCCGTGTATCAGCTGATCGAGGAACGTGACGTACTGCAGCGGCAGCGGGTTGTCGAGGCCGTTCTGGCGGTTGAAGGCGGCGATCGCAAACGGGGTCGCCCGGATCCCGAGGATCGCCCGGGCGATGCTGCCCGGCAGCAGATGGCGCAGGATGAACACGATGAGCGTCACGCCGAGGATGACGATGATCGCCTGGCCAATCCGGCGGATGATGAAGCCGATCACTGGACAAGCACCTCGCTGCTCGCGACCGGGGTCTGGAGCGGGAAGTGGCACGCCGCCTTGTGCTCGGCGCCGAAAGCCCGGAGCACCGGTTCCTCGGCGGCGCAGATGTCCTGGGCCAGCGGGCAGCGGGTCCGGAACCGGCATCCCGAGGGCGGGTCCATCGCCGACGGGAGCTCGCCGGCCACGGCGACTCCGTGCTTGGCGCGCTCCACCTCAGGATCGGGCACCGGGATGGTGTTGAGCAGCCCGTGGGTGTACGGGTGGGCCGGGCGCCCGTAAATGTCGGCGCTGTTTCCGACCTCGACGAGCTTGCCCAGGTACATCACGCCGACCTGGTCCGCCAGGTACCGGATCACCGACAGATCGTGCGAGATCACGACGTAGGTCAGACCGTGCGCGGCCTGCAGCCGCCGCATCAGGTTGAGGATCTGCGAGCGGATCGACACGTCGAGCGCGGACACCGGCTCGTCGGCGACGATGAGCTTGGGCGAGAGCGCGAGAGCGCGGGCCAGTCCGATGCGCTGCCGCTGGCCGCCGGAGAACTCGTGCGGGTACAGCTCGGTCGAACGCGGGCTCAGGCCTACCTCCCGGAGCAGGTCGGCCACGCGCTCTCGCTGCTCTGCGGCGCTGCCGAGACCCTGGATCTGCAGCGGCTCACGCAGGATCGAGCCCACCCGCATCCGCGGGTCAAGGGACGCGTAGGGGTCCTGGAACATCAGCTGCAGATCCTTGCGCACCTGCCGCAGCCGCGCACCGGACAGGCTGCCGAGATCCTGGCCTTCGAACATCACCCGGCCCGACGTCGGCCGCTCGAGAGCCACGATCATCCGGCCGATCGTGGTCTTCCCGCATCCGGACTCGCCGACCAGGCCGAGTGTCTCGCCGCGGCGGATCGTCAGCGTCACATCCGAGACCGCCTTCACCGTGCCGACCGCGCGCCGCATCAGGGCGCCGCTGGTGACCGGGAACTCCTTCACCGTGTGCTCGAGGACGAGCAGGTCGCTGCCGGCACCGGACTCGATCCGATCATGGCGGTCGGCGACCTCGGCTGGCGGCAGCGCGGAGTCCGGGCCGATGGGGTGGAAACATGCGTACGGGTGGTCCGGCTCCGGTCCGCCGAGAACGGGCTCGCTCGCGGTGCACTCCTCGCTGGCGAAGCGGCAGCGCGGCGCGAACCGGCACCCCGGCGGCGGGGCAGACAGATCCGGTGGCAGGCCCGGGATCGCGTAGAGCCGGTGCGTGACCGGCTGGTCCAGCCGGGGAATAGAGGCCAGCAGCGCCGCGGTGTACGGATGCCGGGTGCGCCCGAAGAGGCGGCCGGTGCCGGCCTTCTCGACGATCTTGCCGGCGTACATCACCAGCACCCGGTCGGTCCGGCCAGCGATCACGCCCATGTCATGGGTGATCAGAAGGATGGCCATTCCCAGGCGCTCCTTCAGATCGTCGAGCAGCGTCAGGATCTGGTCCTGGATCGTCACATCGAGCGCCGTTGTGGGCTCGTCGGCGATGAGCAGCTTCGGGTCGCAGGCGAGCGCGATCCCGATCATCACGCGCTGCCGCAGCCCTCCCGACAGCTGGTGTGGGTAGTACCCGAGGCGCTCAGCGGGGCGCGGCATCCCGACCAGGGCGAGCACCTCCTCGGCCCGCGCCATGGCCTCGGTCTTGGAGACGTCGCGGTGCTCCCTTACCACCTCGGCAATCTGGTGACCGATCGTCATCGTCGGGTTCAGCGACGTCATCGGGTCCTGGAACACGATCCCGATCTCGTTGCCGCGTACCTTGCGCATCGCGGACTCGCTGAGCGCGGCCAGGTCCGTGCCGCCGAACCGGATCGAGCCGTCGGCGATGAAGCCGCCGCCGGGAAGCAGACGCATGATCGAGAGGCCGGTCATCGTCTTCCCGCAGCCGGACTCGCCCACCAGCCCGACCGTCTCGCCCGGCTCGACGGCGAAGCTGACACCGTCCACCGCGCGGACCACGCCGCTGCGGCGCCTGATGAACGTCCGCAGGCCGTCGATCTCGAGCACGCTCACGCTGTGCTTCCCGCTCGCCGGAAAACCACCGGCTCGCTCATCTCGCTCGCCTCCCTGCTCGGCGCCTGGCGCCCGCTGCGTCACACACAGTCTCGCGGCACCTCAGCATTCCACGTCCTGGTGAAGACCCGGGCATCGCCCTCGTAAGCGTCCAAAACATTCGTCACCTGGAAGCTGCTCCGCGTCGCCGACATCGTGCTGGAGGTCCGCACCGTGACCCGCCACCGGCCGCGGCCCACCGAGAACGCGCGCTGGCACTCCACCCGCGCCGACAGCGGATCACCGTCGACGATGTGGTATACATCCCGCTCGTGCTCGCGGTACTCGAGCCCGTCGTCCAGCAGGAGGTGCCCATCGTCGACCGTGCTGATCACCTCGACGCTGCCCGTCCTCACGTCACGCCGTACCTCACGGCCGGACCCCGCACCCAGCGGCTGATGCCGGGGCATGGGCGCACGCTCGGGAACCGCGAAATGCGCGGGCGGCGGATGCTCGCCGGAACCGGTCCATGCCGGGAGGTCCAGCAACGAGCCGCCGCCGGTGAACACGCTCAGCGTCACGCGCTCGGGCGCGGGCCATGCCCACGGCCAGTAGGTGGGTGAGACCGCCAGCCTGAGCCGGTGCCCGGCCGGGACCTGGTAGCCGATCGCGTTGAGCGGTACGTCGACCCGGTAGCGCTTGCCCGGGACGAGTGGCTCCGGGCGGGAGTCGCTGGCCCGGTGCGCGAGGTTCTCGAGCCCGCGGGTGATCAGGGTCGACTCGCCGTCCGGCCAGACATCGCAGAGCCGCACGGCGACCAGCGCGATCGGCTGGTCAGCGGCCAGGTCGAGCCGGGCGATGGGGACGCCCAGGATCTCGATGGGCTCGGCGAGCGGCACGGTGTCGAAGCTCAGCGACAGCCCGTCCTCGGCCCGCTGGTCGGGAGGAAACTCGAGGGCGTCGCCGTGCCCGCCCCACTGCCCCAGGTCCCCCGCGGCGGCCTCTGCCCCCCGGATCCGGAGCCGCGCATCGGGATCTGGAGCCCCGGGTTCCCCGG
>JASHQP010000055.1 GCA_030039095.1 Streptosporangiaceae bacterium | reverse complement strand
GGCGGCGCGACCCGGGTCGCCGAGCTGGTCCGGCCCGCGCGCGGTGTGCTGCTCGACCTCACCGGCGAGCCCACACCACACAGCGCGCCGGCCAGGGCGGCCGCACAGTGGCAGGACCGGGTCAGCGTCGTGGCCGCCCGCCCCGTGGCCCAGCCACCGCCCGCCGACGCGATGCTGATCCGCCCGGACGGGTATGTCGCCTGGGCGGCAGGCCCGGACGGGGGCGACCCGGCCCAGGGGCTGCCCGAGGCATTGCGCACGTGGTTCGGGGCGCCCCGCTAGCTGCTGCCCTTCGGCGGCACGGCCGGCCGGATCTGGACGGTCGCGGTGGCGGCGGCGACGACCTGGCCGGACTCATCGAGGAGCTCACCGGCCAGGAACCCCACCGATCTGGTGCGGCCCGTCACCCGGCCGCGCCCGGTGAGCCGTCCCGGGCGCGCCTGGCGCAGGAACTGTACGTGCAGGTCGGTGGTGAGCGAGAACAGGCCGGGATCGAGCGACGCGACCAGCGCGGGCCCCATCGTCTCGTCGAGCATCGCGGTCAGGAAGCCGCCCTGAACCACCCCGACGGGGTTCAGGAACCGCTCATCTGCCCGGTACGCGACCTCGATCGTCCCGGCTTCGGGGTCGATCGAGATCAGTTCCCACCCGAGCAGGGCAGCCGCCGGCGGCAGCGGGGCCCGGCCTTCCATCACGTCCCAGAACGGCCCTTCGCGATTCATGGCCGCACGATAGCGCTGGGTGCCGACCGTTCCGGCTAGCCCATCCGTGAAGGCGTGGGATGCTCGGGGCGTGTCCGATCTCGAGATCCTCCGCGCCCGCATGCGGCAGTTCGCCGACGACCGGGACTGGGGCAGGTTCCATGACCCGAAGTCGGTGCTGCTCGCCCTCGTCGGCGAGGTCGGTGAGCTGGCCGAGCTGTTCCAGTGGCTGCCCGCCGCCGATGCCCGTGAGCTTGCCCACCGCGAGCCGCTCCGCACCCGGGTCGGCGAGGAGATGGCGGACGTGCTGCTGTACCTGGTACTGCTGGCCGACGTGGTCGGGATCGACCTCGCCACGGCCGCGCAGGCCAAGATGGACGACTCTGAGCGCCGCTTCCCCCCGGCCCGCACAGAAACACCCTGACACAACGCCTGGCGTGACCCTGACCAGGGCTTAGCCGTTCCGCGGTGCCTGGCGTGACCCTGACCAGGGCTTAGCCGTTCCGCGGTGCCTGGCGTGACCCTGAGCAGGGCTTAGCCGTTCCGCGATCTGGGCACCCTTCCGCCAGAGGGGGGAACGATGATTCCAGTCAAGGCCAGGCCCGGACGCCCTGGCGAGGACGCCGTCACCAGGTATGCGAGGCAGACGCGCAATGCCGCGGTCACGCTCGCCGTCCTGGCGTGTGTCGCAGCGCTCATTACCCTGATAGCCGCGGTGGTAGCCGTATCGGCAATCAACCGGGTCGGCAAGACCTTCCAGAACGGCTTCGGCAATGTCGGCGGCAGCAACTGCGTAACTCAGGGCAGCAACAACCCGAACTGCTGAGCGGCCCGGACGCCGGACCTGGGAACGGCCGGCCGGGCCGGCACTTACCGGACGACGCGTAGCCACATCCCGGTCATGCGCGGACCCTCGCTGACCCGGAGGCGCTCGAGCTTGACGTTGTCCCCGCCCGGGCGCTCGAACAGCCGCGTGCCGTCGCCGAGCAGGACCGGCGCGACGTACACCAGGATCTCGTCGAGCACCCCCGCGTCGAGGCACTGCCGGGCAACGCTGGCGCCCAGGACATGGACATAACGGTCACCGGCGGCCGCCCTGGCCGCCGCCACGCCGCCCTCCAGGTCGCCAACGAAGGTGACCCCGGGCACCGGGGTGTCCGGGGCATGATGGGTCAGCACGAACTGAGGGCCATCAAACCCTCCGCCGAACGGTTTGCCCTCCTTGGGCGTGCCCTTGTGTGGATCGTCCCCGCGGAAGGTGCGATTGCCCACCAGGATCGCGCCGACGTCGCTGATGACTTCCTCCAGCAACAGGTCGGGCCCCAGGTACTCGGTCATCCAGGACGCGTCGCCGCCCGCCCCGGCGATGAAGCCGTCCAGCGACATCGAGGCCGAGTACAGCACCTTTCCCATGGACCCACCTCCGCCGAGATCACCGCCCTCGAGCAGTCTGACGGCCGGGCACGCCCAAACTCATCGGCGGGCCACAGCGGCTACGCAGGCGGCGCCTGGGTACGCCCGGCGCCCCTGATGCGGTAGTAGGCCGTGGGCTCCCAGTAGGCGGTCGATACCGTGAAGCCGATCGGGACGCCATAGGTGTCGGCACCGAACGAGACGTTCCGGTTATCGACCATCTCCACGTGCCCCGGCCCGAAGAATGCCAGGTCTCCGCGTTTCGCCTGAGAACGGCTTATCTGGACCAGCAGTGAGCTGTCGAGCATTCCGTACGTTGTTCTCGGCAGCTGAATGCCTGCGGACAGGTAGGCCTCGTAGACGAGCCCGGAACAGTCGTAGCAGGATGGCCCGTCTCCACCCCAGCAGTACGATTTTCCCGCCTGCGCGACGGCGTACTCGTAGGCGATGACCCGCAGGCGGACACCGCCATCAGCGGTCGCGGCGTGGGCTGGCCCTGCGAAGGAAAGTAGCGACGTCAGGAGAGCGCACACCATGATTACGAACTTGCGGTGGACCATCTGGCTTCGTTGCCCCTTCATTTGTTCGTGAGTTGTACTCGACTCATTCAGGGGCTAGGGCCTTCCTTTCCCGGCGAACGCATGACGGAACCAGATAACGCCGCGATAACAACGGTCAATATCCTTTCTTGACACATCGTTTGCGCGTCGCCAAACGTTACAGAAATCATTCGCGGCGATGTTTGAATTCCTGGATCCCGTACCGGGAAGCGAATTTTGCGGCGGAGAGAGGCGCCAAGCCGCAGCGGCACTCGGGGTAAAGGCCCGTTTCGTCGCTATCGATGCGCTTGGCGCCGTTGTGGCTCGTCCAGCGAGCACGGCGGCCCGGCAAAGATGCGACGCTTTCCGCTCATGCGCACTTATTGCCACCGGCCTGCGGGGTCGCTGGGGGCGTGGCGGCCGGGCTCGCGCCCGGCGGCCGGGCCCGGGGGAGCACCGAGCTGGCGGATGATCTGGTCACGAGCGGCAGTGGGCCGAGAATCGGCCACCGCCCGCAGCGGCGCCTGGCTCGTTTCCGGAAACTAACCATTGGAGGTTCGCCGGGGGCGGAACCTCCGCGCCCTAACGGGCCGTCGCGGATTCCCCACCATCGCTGCGCTGGTCACCGCGGGAGTCGGGTACCTGGTCGCTGTCCGGCGGCAGCGGGGACTCGCTGACGGCCATGACCAGAGGGTCAGGCGGCAGCGGTGAGCCGCGCCGAGTCCCGACCGGGTCTGGCGGGAGCGGGGAAATATACCTGACAGATCGCATCGTGAACTCCTTACCGATCCGAGCCGACTACCGGCTGCAAGGCCTCGTCGTGGGCCATCGCAGGCTCCCCGAATGGCCCACGAGCCGGCCGAACGCGACAGCTATATCGCGGAAGATCCTCTGATTTTTCTATCGTGTCACGATGTAAGTGTAGAACAAAATAGCTGAGAGTCAAAGACGATCTCGACAATATATCGTGACACGATCTATTGACCCGACGCAGCACATCAGGTGCACGGCGCCGAGGTTGGCGACGTGCGGCTCGAGCGGGTGTCCGGGTTCATCGATCGGCCCCGGGGAGTGCCTGCCTGCCTCAGGCGCTCGCCCCGGCAACGAGTTCGTCCAGGACCGCCGCAAGGCTGTGCAGCTCCACCAGGTGAGCGGGGGTGAGCCTGTTCAGGATGCGCCCGCCTTTGGCGGTCAGCCGGATCCGCACGAGTCGGCCGTCGCTGGGATCGGGCACCCGCCGCACCAGGCCGGCCGTCTCCGCCCGGTCCACGAGCTCAACCGTGCTGTGATGCCTCAGCAGCAGGTAGCCCGCGATGTCGCGCACAGTCGGCGGCTCGTGGCCGGAATGCCCTTTGACCGCGACCAGCAGCTGATGCTGCCCGTGGGTCAGTCCGGCATCGCGAGCCTGATCTTCGCTCCATCGCTGGAACCGGCACAGGCTGCTGCGGCACGACAGCAGATGCTCGAAATCCTTTTGCTGCAGCACGTCACCTTCCTCGGCTCGGGGCGCCGTCTCGGCTGCCGTTGGGCAGGCTGCTGCTGCGCACTGTCCGCGGCACACCAGGCCTGATCAGGCTGTCGAGCCTAACATATCGTGTAACGATATACATCAGGCAGTCGGTCACGGCCTGTGCGCCGTCGAAGGTTATATCGTGTTACGATAGATTTTCTCAGAGAGTGGAGTTCCGCGATGACCCTGAGTGCGCACGACCAGCGGGAGCTGGCCGACATCGAGCACCGGCTGTCCGCTTCGGATCCGGGACTGGCGCGGCTTTTGGCCACGTTCACCCGGCTCACCACCGGCGAGGAGATGCCGGTTCGGGAGAGGATCCGGGCGGGTTGGCAGCGCCTGAGCTGGGAGCGCGTCTGGCTGCTGCTGGCTCTGCTGGTAGGCCTCGCACTGATTGCGGTGGCCGCAGTGACGGCCGGCAACGGCAGAAGAGGCGCATGCCCGGCGCCTGCAGCGGCATGCGCCGGGCGCGCAGGCGCCGCACGCGCAGGCGCCGCACTCGTGGCCACCGCCCCGGCGATGGCGATAATGATCCCGGCCGCGATGAGGGCCAGCTCGGCGATGAAAGCCTCGGCGATGAAAGCTGCGTCCAGGCTTGCGGACAGCCGCCCCCGCGACACAAGAGAATCCTTCTTCATACCTCGCTGACAGCCTAAATTTATATCGTGCTACGATAGAAAAACTCCTGGCGTCAAACGAGGAGGCGCCAAATGTCTGTAGGCGACGTCTCGGAGAACCTGAGCACAGATGGTCGCACGAACACCCAGCAGCTAGCTCGTCCGCCAGCCATCGCCGATCCGATCCCGGTCGGGATCGCCGGCTTTGCGATGACCACGTTCGTCCTGTCCTGCACTAACGCCGGCTTCTTCGGCGGTACGACGTCGACGCCGATGGTCCTGGGCCTCGCGATCTTCTACGGCGGGCTGGTCCAGTTGCTGGCGGGCCTGTGGGCGTTCCGCCGTGGCGACTGATCCCGACCTGGCCACTCAGGTGACCAGCATGGGACCTTCGCCGCCGTGGCGTTCTGCTCATACGGTGGCGGCTTCTGGCTGTCGTACTTCTTCCTCGTCTACTTCATCGCCCCGCACTTGCCGTCGGCCGCTGGCAACGCCGTGGGCCTGTACCTGCTCGGGTGGCTGATCTTCACGTTCTACATGACGATCGCCGCGCTGAGGACCAACGTCGCGGTGCTGAGCGTGTTCGTCACCCTGACCGCGACCTACCTGCTACTGGTCCTTGCCGAGCTCGGCATCGCGTCGTCCTCGCTGCTGCCCATCGCCGGATACGTCGGCATCACGTGCGGCGTTGCCGCCTGGTACGTCGCTTTCGCTCACGTCACCAACGCCACCTTCGGCAGGGACCTGATCCCGACCTGGCCACTCAGGTGACCAGCATGGCGGTTCCGGCGGCTGTGGCCAGGACTACGGCATCTGGCAGGCCCGCGGCCGCCGGGACCGTCACCGCGCCCGGGGTCAGGGTCAGAGCAAGCAGGTGAGGTCGCGACGGTCGCGTTCCGGCAGGGCCGCCAGTACCGGCTGGTCCCGAGCTAATTCGAGCGTGGCGTTTTTTGTCCACCCAGTGCCCTGCGCAGACTGAGCGTGCGCTGCATGCGCTGCCGGCCGCGCCGCGCCAGCGCTCGCGTCATGCTCCGGGCATCGACGTCGCTCAGCGGGTCCGCGGTCTTCGGGCCGGCCACGCCTCCCGCGCGCAATGCGCCGACGATTGCCTGGACGGCAGCGTCGGCCGGGAGCATCGGCGGCGCGGGTTCGGTGTCTGTCTCCGGCGGATCGCTCAGGGAGGAAAGGTCACCGATGACCCGCACGCCGAGCGCCGCGATGTTCTCCGCCATCTCGGCACCAATCTCGGTCGCCCGCTTCAGTGCCCACACAGGAGTCGCGATCCGCGGCTCCCCCGGCCGCGGCTGGCGCGTCTTCAACTGCTGGACGGCGCCGTACCGTACAAACCTGGCATAGTTGCGGCTCGGCCATTTCCTGCGCCCGAATTCCACGTTGAGCAGCCGCACGACCTCTGCTTCCGCGAGAGTGAGGGATCGGTTCGCGGCATTCTGGCCGGGTATCAGGAACCCCTGCGGCAGGCCCAGCATCGATTCGAACGTGCGCAGCAGCATCATCCGGTCGCCATCGTCCACCACGACGACGGTGACCTGCTGCCCCGCCTTCATCCAGCGCGCGACGAGCTCGTCATGACGGTGGCGACGCCAGAAGCCTGGAGTCGGCGTATCGGGCGGGTCCTCGAGTATCCCCTCGAGCCACTCCAGGTAGGGAAAGCGGTAGCCGTTTTGCATGTACTGCTGCCACTGCGACGGCAGGATCCTGCTGAGCGGCCGCAGCGTCACGACAACATGTACCCGGGGGCCGCCCAGCTCGCTGACCACTCGGCGGACCGCGGCGTCGTTGGCCTCGGCGAGGAACTCGCTGCTGACCACCACGCGCTGGTCGCGCGCGCCGGCTACCTCGCGAACCAGTAAGTCCCAGTGGGCCATGTCGGGCTCCGGCTCGCCAAACAGTCTCGGCTGGCCGGTGACCGCGAGAATCGCCTGCAGCGGCTGCCTGCCGGTACCCGGGTAGACGACGCCCCGGGCTGCCAGCCGCTCGCGAGCCAGGTGCAGGGCATCCTGGATCATGGTTGTGCCGGTTTTGTGCGGGCCGATGTGCAGGAGGCGGGCGCCGGCCTGCAACTGCAGGTCGTCCGCGACCATGGATCCCTCCTCGCTCCCGGCGAGCCCGCCTCCGCCGCGATCCAGGCGACCGCCCTGACGCGTGTTCGAGTAAAGGGAGAGTAATAGAAAGGTTAGCCCGGCGCATGGGTTTGCTCGAGCTGCGGCGGCGAAGCAACGCTTCTCGACCGGTATATCCGCAGATGGCGAGCACCGCTGTGGACGTCGTCCGGGCGCTCAGCTCACGTGGCGCGGCTCTCGCCGACCGACCTGGCGTCCGCTCGCTCATTGGTCTGGTCCGCCCGCCGGGCCAGCACCAGCAACTCATCGACCGACCACTGGTCGTTGGCGTGCTGACCGTATTTCACCGCGAGCACCGAGCCGTCGCTCGCAATCAGGAAGTCGGCGGGGAGTCCGAACCGGCCGCCTTGCGGTGGATCGGGCGGGGCGGGATGCCGGTGGCGGACGATCTCCCACAGACTGGTCAGCACCCCTCCCACGATGGCCGGCCAGGCGCGCGGGTCGAGCAGGGCCCGCTTGGCGGACTCCACACCGAACTCCTCGTAAAGCTGCTTGCCGGGATCCGCGACAACTGCGAACGGCAGGTCCCTCACCTGGGGCAGCAGTTCCTCGGCCGAAGAGTGGAACACCACGACCTCGCGGATCCGGGCGTCCAGCACTTCGCCGTTCCGGCGGGCGAATGACCGCAGGTGCAGGTTGCAGACCGGGCATCCGGCGAAGCGGCGGAACTGCAGGTGGAGCATGCGGTCGGGGTCTGGGACGGTGACGGTCGCGCCGGCGACGGTGCCAAGCTGGCGGTCGGTGACGGAAGAGCCAACGGTGATTCTCATGGAGCGCTCCCTCGTAAGCGTACGATGTACTCCTACGGTAACGCGTAGTGTGTACGCTTACAATTCGTGCCGCGTCCTCGCTCGCTCTCCACCGCCACGATCGCGGCTGCGGCGCTGGCCGTGATCGACAGCGACGGCGTCGCCGGGCTTTCCATGCGCGCGGTCGCCGCGCAGCTGGGTATCGGCACCATGTCCCTCTACAGGTACGTAAGAGATCGCGAAGATCTGGAGCTTCTGGTAGTCGACCTCGTCCTGGCCGATGTCGATACCGAGCAAAGACGACGCCTCCCATGGCAGCGCCGGCTCGCCGAGCTTGCGGAGAGTGCCCGAAGCGCGACCGCAGTACATCCGGCCGTCATCCCGCTGCTGCTCACCCACAGGCATGCCGCGCCCAACTCCTGGCGCTGGGGTGAAGCCATGCTCGGCGCGCTGACCGAGGCGGGATTCACGGGTCAGCAGCGGGTGATCGCGTTCCGCTGCCTGCTGGCGTACATCATCGGAGCGCTGCAGGCGGAGTATCTCGGCCCGCTGAGCGGGCCTGGCACCACCGCGCTCGCGGCGCTGTCAGCCACCGGCTATCCGATGCTCGCCGAGACCGCCAAGTACGCCAGCGAGGTGCCACCGGAGCAGGAATTCGGACAGGGCCTCGACATCGTCCTGCGCGGTCTGCGCGACACAATCCACGGGGAAGCCGAATAGCACGCGCCAGCACGTACCGGAATGTGCATGTTGTCTACGATGTCAGGACGGGTGCGCGGCGAAGGGAGCCGACGGTGCCGAGATCGCTCGACCAGCCGGGCCAGCCGCCCGTGCCCGACCGGCCGGACCTGACCGAGGCACCGGGCCGGTCAAGGGACTTACCCGCGGCGCCTGACCGCGGCGACCAGAGGGCACCAGCGGACGCTGGGCGATGGTCCAAGGCCGACTTGCAGCAGCGCCTGGAGCACCTGCCGCCGGGCCACCCGAGTTCGCTGAGCCGTGATCGCCCGGAATCCAGCCAAGCCCGCGAACTCCGAAAACCCGAAGACGCGAAAAACCCGGATCGCGAGGCCGACGCGATCAAACGGAACTATTGGAGCGAGGTTCCCAGATTCCTCCAATCCTGGGCAGACCACGTACGCAGATGGCCAGCCGAACGCATAGCCGCGGCCGTGGACCGCACCCGGGATCCTGCGGGATCCTGGCGAGGCGACGGAAACCAGTACCTAAACCCCGAGCAGCACGCACAGACCAGGGACGTCATAGCCGGTGTGAGTAGAAGCGAAAAAAAGCTAACCGAGCACATGGGAGAAGCCGAACGCGAGAACACCCACGGCGGCTGGCTCGAAGGCCTTGGGCATCGCCTCAAGGGCGAAGAGCGCCTCAAGGAAAAGGTCGCTGAGAAGATCGAGCACGAGCACAATAAGTCACCGGGCGAAGTGGTACGGCAAATCACCGATGCGATACGATACACGTTTTGTTTCGAGTCCGCGAACTACGTGGGTGGATACTGGGACGTGAAGCAGCGACTGGAGGGGCGCGAATACAGGATGGTCTACAGCAGAAATCACTGGCGGGACGACCCGGAGTACCGAGGGATCAACACCCGCTGGGTCACACCTGAAGGCCAGCGATTCGAGATACAGTTCCACACCCCAGAGAGCTATCACGCGAAGCAAGGGGTCACGCACGGCTCCTATGAGCGGCTACGCAGCCCCCTGACGCAAGACGAGGAGCGGCACGAGCTACGTTTGTATCAGCGGGAAGTGTGTCGCTGGATTGCTGTCCCCGAAGAGGCAACAGGCATCGTAGACTATTCCCCGAAAGGCTAAGCTAGATGCCCGACAAGATCACTTTCTATGCCATTGTCGACCACAAGACAAGCGCCGACAGACCATACGGACTACTGCGCCGGCTCGAATTTGACGGCGACGGCTTCACCGACGAGGGCCTTCGGCGAGATTTTAGCTGGAGCTTTACACCAATAATAGTGGAATGGCAGCGAAGTGACTTCGATGATGAGCTGGTTGAGGTGAGTCATGCGCAGGCTAGCAAGATCATCGGGTATTTTCGGGAGAAGTGGGGGCCGTACGGCCAGCCCCTGGACTCGTGACTTCACTTCCCAGCCAGGGCTTGGGCGCGTGTGACGCCACCTCGAGCGCCCCTGAACCCGGGCTCGGTGGCCTGATCAAACTTCAGGTCGAAGTGCTATGGTTTTTCATCCTGTCGACCGAGCGAGCATTA
>JASHQP010000578.1 GCA_030039095.1 Streptosporangiaceae bacterium | reverse complement strand
GGGTCGGCGCCGGCGCCCTGGTCGCCGCCGGCTCCGTGGTCCGGCCGGGCGGCAGCGTCCCGGCGGGGGTTCTCTTCGCCGGGGTGCCGGGCCGGGTGGTCAGGGAACTGACCGACGCCGACCGCGCGTCGTTCGCCGACTCGGCCGTCAACTACGTGGCCAGGGCGGGCCTGCACCGGAATGTCGCCTGGTCGGAGGCGGGCGGCTGATCTGGCCGCAATTAGCAGCCCTGGAACTGGGTATGCGCTACCAGAAGATGGTTCTGGAAATGATCCCGATGGGTCATGCGCGGCAATCGGATATGGCCGTAACCTGATCTCAGGCTTCCGCTAATCCGCTCGGCAATGGAGGTGGGCGCGTTGCGAGAGCATCTGGACCTGCGCGTCCACGATCGCGTGGCGCTCGATGAGATCGAGCTGTACACCGAGGTGCTGAGCGCCGTGGCGGCCAGCGACCGGCCGCTGACGGCCGAGGAACTCGACCAGGTCCTCGGCGTGCGCCCGGTGGCCCGGGCAACGGTCTCCAACTAGTCCGGCCGAGCTAGCCGCCTGCCGGCGCCCCGGCCCGGTCAGGCCAGGCGTGTCTAGGCGTCGTGGCCGGTCACCGGCCCCTTGGCGAACATCACGTCGGTGCCGGTGTGGGTGAAACCCAGCGATTCGTACAGCCGGATCGCGGGGGTGTTCGACTCGTCCACGTACAGCATCACCTGGGGCAGGCCCCTGCCGCGCAGGTAGCGCAGCCCGATCAGGGTGAGCGCCCGGCCGAGGCCGGTGCCCTGCTCACTCGGAGCGACGCCGACCACGTAGACCTCGCCGATCGGCTCGTGCTCGCCGGGCTCCGTGTCCCCCGGCTCGTGCTCGCCAGGCTCCGCGTCCGTTGAGCCGGAGCTGTGAATCTTCGTCCAGTGAAACCCGACGAGCTTGGAACCCCGCTCGGCCAGGAAGAAGCCATCCGGGTCGAACCACGGCTCCCGCTCGCGCACGTCGAGGTCTTCGCGGGTCCAGGAGCCCTGCTCGGGATGGTGGGCAAACGCCCGGGCGTTGAGGTCGGTCCACGCGTCCTCGTCCCGGCCGACCTCGAACGTGCGGATCGTGACGCCGCCGGCGACCCGCGGCTCGTCCAGCGGGGACTGCAGCGAGCGACGCATCTGCCACAGGGCGCGCACCCGCTCGAACCCCGCCGCGGCCGCGAGACGCGCGGCGGCAGGGAGGTTTCCGTGCGCCCACAGCCGCACCGGCCGGTCCCCGGCCTCGGCGGCCAGCGCACGGGTCAGCAGCAGGCCCAGGCCCCGGCCGCGGTGCCCCGGGTGAATGACGAGCTCGCCGCTCGGGCCCTCCGCCGGGTCTCCGGGGTCGAGATGCGCGTACCCGGCCACCTCGCCCCCGACGATGATCAGCAGGTCGCGGGCCCGCGGGTCCCCGCCGTACCGCACGTGCAGCGTGGTGTGCTCGGACAGCGGGCCAGCGCCATCCTCGTCCGTGGCCGCCCGGACCAGCGCCAGCACGCCCCGTGCCTCGGCCTCGGTGAGGCGTTCGCGAACGGTGATGACCGGCCCGCCCGCCCCCGGCGGCCCCTGGGCGTCAGACCTCGGCATGAGCCGGCCGCGCCTGGATGCCGGAGGTCCCGTCGTCGGAGCGGGCTTCGAGACGGCCGCCGTCATCGCCCTTCACCGGGACGAACCGGTACCCCACGTTGCGGACGGTGCCGATCAGGGCCTCGTGGTCGGCGCCGAGCTTCGCCCGCAGCCTGCGCACGTGCACGTCGACGGTCCGCGTGCCGCCGAAGTAGTCGTATCCCCAGACCTCCTGCAGCAACTGGGACCGGGTGAAAACCCGTCCGGGATGCTGGGCCAGGAACTTCAGCAATTCGAATTCCTTGAACGTTAGGTCCAGGGCGTGACCGCGCAACCGAACGGTATACGTGGGTTCGTCGATGACAAGGTCGCCCGAGCGGATCTCGCTGGACGCGGCGGGTGCCGTCCGGCCAATCGCGATGCGCAGCCGGGCGTCGACCTCGCCGGGCCCGGCGGTGTACAGGATCACGTCGTCGGCGCCCCAGTCCGCGGTGACGGCGGCCCAGCCGCCCTCGGTGACGATGGCCAGCACCGGCACGGTCATCTCCGCGCCGTGCAGCAGCCGGAGCAGCCGCCTGACCTGCACCAGGTCCCGACGGGCGTCGACGAGGATCGCGTCGGAGCCGGATCCGCGGCTGGCGGCGGTCGCCGACGCGGGCGCGGTCCTGACGTCGTGGGCCAGCAGGCTCAGCGAGGGCAGAATCTCGGCAGCAGGCTCTGGTGCGTCCGTGAGCAGCAGCACGACACTCAACCTGCCGCCACCTCCATCCCGCGGAGTCATCCGCGGGAGGCTGCCCTGACTCCCGCTGCGGCCCGGGGCCGGTGCCATCCGGGTCCAACATGAGCAAGGATAGCTGACATGGCTTTGGTGACCCTTCGCTACTGGGCGGCGGCAAAGGAAGCGGCGGGGATCGCCGAGGAGGCGGTCAGCGCCGGGACGCTCGCCGAGGCGCTGGCCGTGGCGAGCG
>JASHQP010000577.1 GCA_030039095.1 Streptosporangiaceae bacterium | reverse complement strand
CGGGCTCCATTGCGGCCGCCTTCATGTCGTCGCCCTCGCTGGTGGCGCGGTCAGTCACCCCGCCGATAACCGGCGGGCTCCATTGCGGCCCGTTGTTCAGGTTCAGCACAACCGAGTCACCTTCCGGTCACCCCGCCGATAACCGGCGGGCTCCATTGCGGCGTCGATACCGAGACGACGTCGCTGCAGCCGGGCCGGCGTCACCCCGCCGATAACCGGCGGGCTCCATTGCGGCAGGGCCGCCTCGGGGGTGCTGTCTCCAGCCGCACGAGGTCACCCCGCCGATAACCGGCGGGCTCCATTGCGGCTGCTTCACGCGGGTGAAGTGGACGCCGATGGCGTCACCGTCACCCCGCCGATAACCGGCGGGCTCCATTGCGGCGTCAACGCCTTCTCAGGCTCGGCGGAGTTCGCCACCAGTCACCCCGCCGATAACCGGCGGGCTCCATTGCGGCGCGGTGGTGGGCAGGGCGCCGATGGATGCGAGCAGGTCACCCCGCCGATAACCGGCGGGCTCCATTGCGGCCTCAACCGCGACCAGGCCGCAACGGTCTCTTGGCTTGTCACCCCGCCGATAACCGGCGGGCTCCATTGCGGTACCGCCGCCCACTCCTCCGGCGTCAGCAGCACCTCGGTCACCCCGCCGATAACCGGCGGGCTCCATTGCGGCGCCGTCACCCTGGACTGGTGTTACCGGCACGCCAATGCGTCACCCCGCCGATAACCGGCGGGCTCCATTGCGGCCAGTACTGCGTGGTTCCCGCGGCCTTGGGCGCCGGGGTCACCCCGCCGATAACCGGCGGGCTCCATTGCGGCAACGTGGGCGACCAGGCGGCGTACGCGCGGTTCCTGGTCACCCCGCCGATAACCGGCGGGCTCCATTGCGGCTCGATGTCCCGCAGCGCCTCGCCGATCCGGTACCAGGTCACCCCGCCGATTACCGGCGGGCTCCATTGCGGCGGCTCCTCCCAGTACTGGCCCGGCGGCATCGGCGCAGTCACCCGCCGATAAGCAGCGTTGCGGTCGTACCTGCGATGCGGCGCCGACTCATCGACCCCGGCGTCACGATGCGTACGTGGCGGGCTCCATTGCGGTCCGCCGACCACTTCCCGTCCACCGGCGTCTGGTCACAACGTCGGTTACCGGCGGGTAGATCATCGGCTATCGATGGTTCGCTTGGCGGCGAGAATGCCCAGAGCGGATTGGTCACCGGCCACCTCATAACTCGGGAGGTGATCAAGATCGCTGGTTGTCGTCGCCTTCAGCCGGATGACACCGCTGGCGATGAGCGGGAGTAGCGGCCGGGAACTCCCGATCTTCGTTTCGAGACGGCCGGTTTCCTCTGCCTGGCCAACTCGACTGTTTAACCTCCCTCGACGTGGGCGAACGCGCTGCTGGGTTTTGCGTCAGAACTTGTAGCTGGTTCGGCGGACGGGGGGTCGGCTATGGCGCCGAGGGCGCGGGCGAGGGCATGGTAGCGCTCAGCCTGGTCCCAGGCAGCGTTGCAGTGCTCGCAGAGTTCGTCCCCGCAGCGGGTGCCGGGGCGGCCGTCGTGCAGTCGCCAGGAGATGGCGTCGGCGATGGCCTGGGAGAGCAGCTCTGTCTGCAGGTCCATCGGCGGGAGGTCGCCGGACATGAGTACGGTCATGGCCTGCTGCAGGCGGCCGATGAGGAACCGCGGGTTGCTCTCCAGGTCGGAGAGCTCGTCGGCTCTCGGCTGGTCGTCCAGGGCCGGGATTTCCGGCCACCACCGGTCGAGCAGGGCTGAGGCGACCGGGACGGTGCTTCCAGACGCTGTGAGCTTCGTATCGGTCATGTTCTGCTTCTTCTCCAAGATCATGAACGGTCCATCTCGAACCAGACGGTCCTGCCGACGCCGGTATGGTCGTCGCGGCCCCAGCTGGTGGCGAGACTGCTGACGATCACTAACCCGCGACCGTGTCGTTCGTCGGCACTGTTCGGTTGGGCCCACGGGCCGCCCTCGTCGTGTACTGCTACGCGCAGGCGCTGGCCGTGCAGTTCGACTCGGACTGAGAAGTGCCCGCCGTCGCGGGAGCGGCTGTGCAGGGTGGCGTTCGTGGCGAGTTCGGACAGGCAGAGCACCGCATCGTCGGCTGCCGGCAGGTCTCCCAGGAGCCCGCTCAGGAACCGGCGCGCCTCCCCGATCTGCGCGGCATCGGCGGGAAAGGCGCGCGACCAAACAAGCGGAGGTGCAGTCGTGAGCTCGCGCATTTCCTCTCCTGTCGTTGCCTGAAGGTGCTTGGTGGTTATCCTGCCCAGGGAGATTTACGATCATCAGGAAAGAGGCGCCACCGTCCGGTCGGCGTCGGTTCTGGCTCACGGCATGTCGGAAGTTGGTCGGAACAATGACACGCAGCCTTGATTCGACCCGTAGTCCTATGGCTTTCTTTGGCGCCGAGCTACGGCGGGCGCGGTTAGCAGCCGAGATGAGTCAGGAGCAGCTCGGCCGCGCACTGAGTTACTCCGGGGACCTGATCGGCAAGGTCGAGATCAGCGAGCGCGTTCCCACGCCCGAGTTCGCCGGTCGCTGCGATGACGCATTCCCGCACCTCGACGGGCTGTTCGGGCGACTGCTCGGCCTCGCCCGCCGCTGGGACGGCCCTCATCCCCAGTGGTTCCGGGATTGGGTGCAGGCAGAGAAGGAGGCCACGTCTCTGCGCTCGTGGGAGCCAATGCTGGTGCCAGGCTTGCTGCAGACCGCTGACTACGCCCGCACCCTTTTCCGCGCCTGGCAGAGCGGCGCCAGCGACGACGAGCTGGAAGAGCGTGTCGGCGCGCGCATGGAGCGCCAGACCATCCTCGACCGGCCCACGCCGCCGGAGCTGTGGGTGGTCATAGATGAAGCAGTGCTGCACCGGCTCATTGGCTCGGGCAAGATCATGTATGACCAGTTGCTGCATTTGGCGGACGCCTCGTGTCGGCCGAGCCTGACCGTGCAGGTCGTGACTGCGGATGTCGGTGCGCATCCCGGACTGCTGGGCGGATTCGTTGTCGCTGGTTTCGGTGATGGCGCGCCGAGTATCGTCTACGTCGAAATGGCGGTCGAGGGCCAGACCATAGAGAGATCCGCACTGGTCAACAAGGCTGTATCGGCCTTCGACCGGCTGCGCGCGGAGGCTTTGCCCCGGAAGGCCTCTCGAGACCTTATAGGGAAGGTAGCTGAGGAGCGATGGACCTGAAGGGCTGGTGGAAGTCCAGTTACAGCGGGGGAAATGGCGGCAACTGCGTGGAGGTCGCCGTTCTGCGGGATGGCGGCATGGCGGTGCGTGACTCCAAGGATCCCGATGGGGCGAGGCTGGCGTTCACGGCGGACGAGTGGGCGGCGTTCACCGCCGGGGTGAGGGCCGGGGAGTTCGACGTCGTCTGAGCTTCAGGATGCTCAGCTTGGCGGCGGCTGGATGGGGGTGTTCTGGCCTGCGGCGACCCACCAGGTGCCGCCGCGGCGGACCAGGACGTAGAGCACCATCTCGGAGAACGGGCCGGTGAGGTCGGAACTGGGCTCGACGGGCTGGCCGTCGGGGCCGATTGCGACGCGGCGGATCTGGGCCAGGGCGACGCCCGGCGCCGGGGCGAGGACCTTGACGATCTCGAATCGCGAGGCCGGGCCGCCGCGGCCCTGCTGCTTCAGGCGCAGGTGGATCGCGTGCAGCGGCGAGGGCTGCCATTCGCGCTTACCGTCGCCAGACGGCCGCGGCTCTGACCGTTCAGGTACGTCACGTAGATCTCGTCGAGCGGCACGAGTGCCTCCTGCCCCTGGGGACAAGACCACCGTAGAGCCTCGGGGAAGGGGCGGGTTGCGGGGGCGGGCGGCGGCTGCGGCCCTGGGCTGGCATCATCCAGTCTTGTCCACTCCCCGGGGCGCCCCGTGGCGCTCGCGGCCGTGGGCGGACAATTGGGTGTTCGCTGCAGAGGGGTGGTGTGCATGCAGCCAGGACCAGGGCCGGGGCCGCAGCGGCGGCCGCTGAAACGCCATGACAGCCACATGGCGGAGCAGATGGTGGAGCGGGCGGCCGAACTGGCCAGGGACTCCCACGCGCGGACCCGGCACGCCGCGGTGCTGGTGCAGGACGGCAGCATGCTGGCGTGGGGGACCAACGGGGTGCCGTTTCCCGGCGAGGGCCACTGCTACTGCAAGGTGGGCCAGCTCGGCAATCATGACCAGTGCCGGACCCACGCGGAGCAGCGGGCGATCTCCCTGGCGCGCGACGGCGACGGCTGGCGGAACGTGCCGGGATCGAAACTGATCTACGTGCGGCTCGCGCCCGACGACTCGGTGCGGCTGGAGGAACCGCACTACTGCCCGCGTTGCAGCAGGCTGGCGATGTCGCTCGGCGTGGCCGAGTGGATCTTCGCGCTGACCGACGGCCTGGTCAGCTACTCCGCCACCGACTACGACGAAATAGCCCAGCTCCGCTGGTGACGGCCGGCAGGTCGTGCAGGCCGCTGCGAGGCGGGCAGCGCCCCAGATGAGCCACGGTGCGGCGAAGGGAGCAAATGATGGCGATCGCGACGATCAACCCGGCCACCGGCGAGACCGTGAAGACCTATGACGAGATGAGCGAGGCGGACGTCGAGGGCTGCCTGGCCGCCGCCGCTGCGGCGCACGCCGCATACCGCCTGACCAGCTTTGCGGAGCGGGCCGGCTGGATGCGCCGGGCCGCGGACATCCTCGACGCCGAGCAGGGCCAGATCGCGGCCATGATGACCACCGAGATGGGCAAGACGCTGGCCGCCGCCAGGCAGGAGGTCGCCAAGTGCGCCACCACCTGCCGCTACTACGCCGAGCACGCCGAGGGTTTTCTTGCCGACGAGCCAGCCGACGCCGGCGCCGTCGGGGCCAGCCGGGCATACGTCACGTTCCAGCCCCTGGGCCCGGTGCTGGCGATCATGCCCTGGAACTTCCCGCTGTGGCAGGCCATGCGCTTCGCCGCGCCGGCCCTGATGGCCGGGAACGTGGGGCTGCTCAAGCACGCGTCGAACGTGCCGGCCACGGCGCTGTTCATGCAGGACCTGTTCGCGCGGGCGGGGTTCCCGCACGGGACGTTCCAGACCCTGCTGGTCGGCTCGGCGCGGGTCGAGGCGATCCTGCGCGACAGGCGGGTGGTGGCGGCCACGCTCACCGGGTCGGGGCCGGCCGGGCAGTCGGTGGCAGCGATCGCCGGCAGCGAGATCAAGAAGGTCGTGCTGGAACTGGGCGGCAGCGACCCGTTCATCGTGATGCCCTCGGCAGGCCTGCAGGCCGCCGCGGAGGTCGCTGCGTTCGCGCGCCTCATCAACAACGGCCAGTCGTGCATCGCGGCCAAGCGCTTCATCGTGCACGACGCGGTCTACGACGAGTTCGAGCGGCTGTTCGTCGAGCAGATGGCGGCCAAGGTGGTCGGCGATCCGATGGCCGACGGCACCGACGTCGGGCCGCTGGCCTCCGAGCAGCAGCGCGACGACGTCGAGAAGCTCGTCGCCGACGCCGTCGCCCAGGGCGCGAGGGCGCTGTGCGGCGGAGCCGCGCCGGACGGTCCGGGCTTCTACTACCCGCCGACGGTCCTGGCCGGCATCACCCCGGACATGCGCGTGCACGGCGAGGAGGTGTTCGGCCCGGTCGCTACCCTGTACCGGGTGCCGGACATCGACGCGGCGATCGACCTCGCCAACGGCACCGAGTTCGGGCTCGGCGCGAACGCGTGGACCAGCGACGAGGCGGAACAGGCCAGGTTCGCCAGGGACCTCGTCGCCGGGATGGTGTTCGTCAACGGCAACGTGACCTCCTACCCGCAGCTTCCGTTCGGCGGCGTGAAGACCTCCGGCTTCGGCTGGGAGCTGTTCTCCCAGGGCATCCGTGAGTTCTGCAACATCAAGTCCGTCTGGGTCGGCGCACCGCGCGGCTGACGCGCGCGCAACGGCCCCTCAGGGAGGGAAGATGCTGGCTACCCGGCCGCTGGGCTCGTCGGGACTGGACGTCTCGGTGATGTCGCTCGGCTCGTGGCGCACGTTCGAGCGGCTGCCCGCCGACACGCGGGTCGCGATCATGCGGGCGGCCCGCGACGAGGGCATCAACTTCTTCGACGACGCCCGCTACAACGACGAGACCGGCACCGCCCCGATCCCGACCGGGTACTCCGAGGTCGTGTTCGGCGAGCTGTTCCGCGGCGCGGGCGTGCCCCGCGACCAGGCCGTGGTGACCAACAAGCTGTGGTGGGAGTTCTGGCCGGAGCAGAGCGCCGCCGCCGAGCTGGACGCGTCGCTGCAGCGGATGGGTTTCGACTACATCGACCTGATCTACGCGAACCCGCCGCCCGCGGGCATGCCGGTCGCCGACGCCGTCGCCGCCACCGTCGGGCTCATCGGGTCGGGGAAGGCACGCGCGTGGGGCATGGTGAACTGGCACGCCCAGCAGGCCGCGCGGGCGGTCCAGGCCGCGGCCGACCTCGGCGTCGCGCAGCCGTGCGCGATCCAGCTCCCGTACAGCCTGGTCCGCCGGGACTGGGTGGAAGACCCGGAGATGGCACGCGTGCTCGACGTTTCGGGCGCCGGCCTGATCGCGTCGTTCAGCCTGGCCGGGGGAGTGCTTTCCGGCAAGTACCTGGCCGGGCCGGCGGCCGGGCGCGCCGCGCAGACGCTGGACGACCCCAGGGTCGCCCCGGCCGCCGCCGCTGCCCGCGACATCGCCAGCCTCGCCGCCCGGCTCGGCACCACCGCGGCCACGCTGGCGCTGGCGTTCCCGTTCACCCACCCCCGCCTCGCCAGCGTGCTGTTCGGCGCCACCAGCCCGGAGCAGGTGCGGGCCGACTGCGAGGCGGCCGGCCTGCCCGGCCGCCTGAGTCCCGATGATCTCGCTGAGCTCGGCCGCATCGGCTCCCGATGAAACCGGGCTGCGATGGCGGGAATACCGAAATCCGGACGGCAGTTGCCAGCGAGCGTGACAGCACAGTCGGATGAGCGCGAAGACGTACAGTTCTGGTTCGACCCACTGTGCCCGTGGGCCTGGATCACCTCCCGCTGGATGCTGGAGGTTGAGCAGGTCAGGCCGGTGCGGACGGACTGGCGGATCATGTCGCTGGCCTACCTGAACCTGGTCCAGCACGAGGGCAAGGACCTCGGCCCCGAGTACCTGGAGCGGATGGCCAAGGCCTGGGGGCCGATCCGCGTGGTCGCGGCGGCCGCCAAGGAACGCGGCGACGACGTCCTGGGGCCGATCTACACGGCCATCGGCACGCGGTTCCACAACGAGGGCCGCCGGGATGATCCCGCCGTGATCACGGAGGCGCTGGAAGAGGTGGGCCTGCCCGCTTCGCTCGCCAGCGCGGCCGAGAGCGAAGAGTTCGACGAGCAGATCAAGGCGTCGCACCACGAGGCGTTCGACCAGATCGGGCTCGACGTGGGAACGCCGGTCATCCGGGTGCGCGGCAACCCCATCTTCGGGCCGGTGATCACGCCCGCGCCCAGGGGCGAGGCCGCCGGGCGCCTGTGGGACGGCGTGGTTCTGGTGACCGAGGCCGACGGGTTCTTCGAGCTCAAGCGGACCAGGGACCGCAAGCCCTCGTTCGACTGACCGCGGCGTCGGCCAGCAGGTGCAGCGGCCTTCGGCCGCTGAGTGTCATACCCTTCCCATAGCATCGCTGCTATGCCTTGGGGTAGCATCGAGCTGGAGCCGGAGGTCGAGACGTGGCTACAGGGGCTTCCAGACGAGCTGCGCGCTTGGAGATCCAGCGGGCCTGGCGGGCCATGCAGACCTGCATCGCCGAGGGACACACGGCTGAGGGGGACGAATGACGCGCAAGACATGGGAGGAGA
>JASHQP010000576.1 GCA_030039095.1 Streptosporangiaceae bacterium | reverse complement strand
CAGCACGGGACCGGGCTGAGCGATGTCGGCACCACGGCCAAGGAGTTCGGAATCGGGATCCTGCTCTCGGTCGTGGTCGGCGTGCCGCTCGGCCTCGCGATCGGCTACTACCGCTTCGTGAGCGCGACCTGCGATCCACTGATCAACCTGCTGTACCAGACGCCGTTCGTCGCACTGGCCCCGGTCGCGATCCTGTGGTTCGGGATCGGGCTCGAGGCAAAGGTGGCCCTGGCGTTCGCCGGCTCGGTGTCGCCGATCGTGATCGCGACCTCGGCAGGCGTCCGCACGGTCGAGCGCTCGCTGCTGAACGTCGCGCGCGTCTACCGGGCCAACGACTTCCAGATCTTCCGCACGCTGATCCTGCCCGGCACGATCCCGTCGATCGTGTCGGGGATCCGGCTCGGCGTCGGCCTCGCGCTCGTCGGCACGATCGCGGTGGAGATGGTCGCCTCCTCCAGCGGCCTCGGCGACACGATCCAGGCGGCCGGCAACGCGCAGCAGATCGGGCTGATGTTCGCGGCGATCGCTGTCGTGTCGGTGTTCGGCATGGTCGTCTCCATCGCGCTGCGCCTCGTCGGCCAGCGGGTCGACCGCTGGAGGGTCATATGATCGCCACGGCTGCCCCGGTCTACACGCTGGGACGAACGAAGGACCCCTGGTGGCAGCGGCACTTCCGGCTCGTGTTCGGGCTGGTGACGCTGCTCGTCGTGATCGGCGCCTGGCAGCTGTGCGCGGACCTGAACGTGCTGAGCCCCGGGTTCATCAGCTCGCCGTCGCGGATCGCGGTCGCCGAGTACCACTACTTCGTGGGCGGCAAGGGCCTGTCCGACGTCGCGGTCACCGGGGAGGAGTTCGCCCTGGGGCTCGCGATCTCGATCGTGATCGGCGTCCCGCTCGGCCTGCTCATGGGCTACTACCCGGTGATGAACGCGCTCTGCGAGCCGATCATCACCCTGCTGTACGCGACGCCGTTCATCGCGCTCGCTCCGCTGTTCGTGGTGTGGTTCGGCGTCGGCATCGTCTCCAAGCTCGCCCTGGTCCTGCTCGCGATCCTGCCGATCACGATCGCGACCTCCGGCGGCGTGCGGACCGTCGAAAACTCACTCATCGATGTTGCGCGGGTCTACCGGGCGAGTACCTTCCAGATAATGCGCACGCTCATCCTGCCCGGGACGATCCCGTCGATCGTCGCGGGAATCCGCCTCGGCACCGGGTTCGCGCTGCTCGGCGCCATCACCGCGGAGCTGATCGCGTCGACGCACGGCGTCGGGTACTTCATCGGGTATGCCGGCCTCAGCTTCCTCACCGACGACCTGTTCGCCGGCGTCGTCCTCGTGATGGTGGCCGGGCTGGTCTTCGCGTCGCTGCTGCGGATGCTGGAGCACCGGGTCGACCGCTGGCGGCTGCCCTGAGCGCGCCGGCGGCGCCGGGTGAGTCCCTGGCGGAACTGCTCGCCGCGGGAAGGCCGCAGCAGCCGGCGCTGATCGTGCCGGACAGCGGCGAGGTGCTGACGTATGCACAGCTCGCGTCCCGGGTCGAGGCTCTGGCCGGGCGGCTCGCGGGCCTGGCGGTCCGGCGCGAGGATCGCGTCGCGCTCGCGCTGCCGAACGGCCCGGATGTCGTGCTGCTGCTGCTGGCGATCACCACTCTGGGTGCCGCCGCGGCGCCGCTGAACCCGGCGTACACCGAGGCCGAGTTCGGCTTCTTCCTGGGCGACATCGCGCCCCGGCTGCTGCTGATCCCGGCCACCGGGAGCGCGGCGGCCAGCGCGGCAGCGCAGACCTCGGGGACGACGCTCGTCGGCGTGCGGCCCGGCGCCGACGGCCCGCCGGAGTTGCTGAGCGACGGGCCCGTTGGCTCACGGCATTCCTTCGAGCACGGCGGTCCCGGCGACGTGGCCGTGGTTCTGCACACCAGCGGCACCACCAGCAGGCCGAAGCAGGTTCCGCTGCGGCAGCGCAACCTGATGGCGTCGGCGCGGACGATCGCCGCGCACTACCGGCTCGGGCCCTCGGACGTGTCGTTCTGCGTGATGCCGTTGTTCCACATTCACGGCCTGGTTGCGTCCACGTTCGCGGCGCTCGGGTCGGGTGGCGCGGTCATCGCGCCGCGCCGGTTCACCCCCACCCGTTTCTGGCCGCAGGCGCGGGAGTACGGCGCCACCTGGCTGTCGGCGGGTCCCACGCTGCATCAGATGATCCTGGACAAGGCCGACGCCGACGGGGCGCCCGGCACCGTACGGTTCGTGCGCTCGTGCAGTTCGCCGCTGTCTCCGGCGCTGCTGGCGCGCGGGGAGCGGGAGTACGGCGCCCCGATGCTCGAGGCGTACGGCATGACCGAGGCCAGCCACCAGATGTCGTCCAACCCGCTGCCCCCGGCGGCCCGGGTGCCCGGCTCGGTCGGCGTGGCGACCGGAACCGAGATAGCGATCGCCGATGCGCACGGCGGCCTGCTGCCGCCGGGCACCCCGGGCGAGGTCGTGATCCGGGGCCCCGGGGTGATGTCGGGGTACGTGAGCAACCCGGCGGCGACGGCCGAGGCGTTCTTCGGCGACTGGTTCCGCACCGGTGATCGCGGCGTGCTGCGGGACGGGTACCTGTACCTCGAGGGGCGGCTGAAGGAGATGATCCTGCGCGGCGGGGAGAACATCTCCCCGGCGGAGATCGAGCAGGTTCTGCTGTCCCACCCGGCCGTGCGCGACGCGGTGTGCTTCGGCGTCGCCGACGAGAAGTACGGGGAGCTCGTCGGCGCGGCGGTCACCCTCGGCTCGCCCGCCGAGGCCGGTGAGCTGATCGGCCACTGCAGGCGGCAGCTGGCCTCCTACAAGGTCCCGGCCAGGATCGACGTCCTGGCCGAGATTCCCCGCACGGCCACCGGGAAGGTGCAGCGGCGGCGGGTGGCCGAGTTCGTGACCCGGCAGGGGACCGGGACGTGAGGTTCGCGGTGCTGGGTGCCGGGGCGATCGGGGCGTACGTGGGCGCCGCGTTGTCCCGGGGCGGCGCCGACGTCACGCTCATCGCGAGGGGGCCGCACCTGCGGGCGATGGCCGAGCACGGTGTCCGGGTGCTGTCGCCGCGCGGTGACTTCACCGCCCACCCGCGCGCCACCGATCAGTGGGAGGCGGTGCGCGGCGCCGACGTGGTGTTCGTCGCCCTGAAGGCGTACAGCCTGCCCGAGGTCGCGCCCCGCCTGGGCAGCCTGCTCGAAGGCGATGCGGCGGTGGTCTGGGCGCAGAACGGGATTCCGTGGTGGTATTTCCAGTCGCTGTCCGAGCCCGCCGGGATCACCGGCCTGCAGAGCGTCGACCCTGGTGGCGTGATCGCCGCGGCGATCGCGCCGCGGCACAACGTCGGGTGCGTGGTCTACAGCTCCGCCGAGATCGTCGAGCCGGGGGTGATCCGGCACGTCGAGGGGACCCGGTTCACGCTCGGCGAGCCGGACGGGTCGGACTCCGAGCGGTGCAGGCAGATTTCCGCGGCGCTGGTGGCCGGCGGCCTGCGCGCCCCGGTGGAGCCGAGGCTGCGCGACCAGATCTGGCTCAAGCTGGTGGGCAACGTGGCCTTCAACCCGGTCACCGCGCTGACCGGGGCGACCCTCGGTGAGCTCGGCAGCCTTCCGGAGATGCGTGACCTGCTGCGCGCCATCTTCGCCGAGTGCGCAGCGGTGGCAGGCAAACTCGGAATCACCTTCCCGGTTTCCCTGGACCGGCGCCTGGAGGCCGGACTGGCCGTCGGCGACCACAAGACCTCGATGCTGCAGGACCTCCAGGCCGGCCGCAGGCTGGAACTCGGCTGCCTGACCGGAGCGATCGTCGAGCTCGCCGGCCTCCTCGGCGTCGACGTCCCGCACGTGGCGGCCGTGCACGCCTGCACCAAGCTGCTCGGCGAGCTCCGGCTGCGGCAGGTCCAGCGAACCTAGCGGGGAACGCGCATCAGGGACCCGGGCACGCTGTTGCGGTTCCACCACTCGGCGAGGCCCATCTGCGCGCCGAGCGCGTCCACCACGGGGAACCCTCCCGACGCCTCGGAGAGCTGCTTCGCCGAGAACTCCGTCGGGCAGATCGACATCGCGATCAGCCCCATGATCCCGGCCCCCTCGCTGCGGGCCTTTGCCGTCGCCGCGACGAAGCGTTCCAGCACCTCGTCACGCCGCTCGGCGTATTCGGTGTTCTCGATGCCGATCCAGGTGCGGCTCACGTACAGGTGAGACAGGCCGAGATCTTCGACGCGTACCTCGAGGTCCTTGATCACCTCGGGCCAGTCCACGTACGTGCACGACGCGAACGGCTGCCCGAGCATCCCGCAGTACAGCGCGGCGGCCTCGAGCTGGCCGATCACCGGGATGCGCACGCCCTTTGCGCGGGCCGCCCGCACGCCCAGGTCCAGCGTGCCGAACGGGCAGAACGCGTCGTACCCCTCGAGTTCGGCCTGCAGGGCCCGTTTGGCGCCGACCTCGTGGGCCCGCGCGACGAGCTCGTAGTTCGGGTCGTCCGGGGCCTGGCCCCACGGGGTGAAGCCGGACTGCTCGCCCATGTAGCCGATGTCGATCCGGGTGCTCGGCGTCGCGTACGACTCGATGAGCTGGATTCGCCGGCGTTCCGCTTCGGGCGGGTACAGGCCGCCGTTCTCCGGGGTGGGCAGCATGCACAGGATCTTCATCGGTCCTCCTTAGACCAGCGCGGTCTCGAGGGTCTCGGGGGCGAACAGGTCTTCCGGGGCGAGCAGGCGGTCGGCGAGGTGCTGCTCGTGGGTGTAGCGCAGGAACGTGGCGAGCGCCTGCCGGTTGGGCTCGAGCCCGTAGGCCCAGTAGTCCGGCCCGAGCAGTTTGACCGTCGACTCGTACTCGTCGATCACCCAGGGCAGGCTGATCTCGAGCGCCGCGGTCTTGCGGAACTGCTCGTAGGCCAGGTCCTTGGCGGCGGTGAACGCCTTGGCGAGCGAGGTCGCGAGCCACCGGTGCGCGGCGTAGACGTCACGGCGCAGCACGATCGCGTGCATGACCGGGAAGATGCCGGTCTTCTCGAAGTACGCCCGCTCCTCGGAGCGCGGGTCGTCGAACAGGCACCGCACGGCGCCGTCGCCGGCGAACAGCGAGCGCGGCGGGCGGGGGGAGTACAGCGCGTCGATCTCGCCGGCCGCCAGCATGTCCGACAGCACCCGGCCGGAGGGGATCGGGCCGATCTCGATCTCCGGCGGCAGGCTGAGCGGCAGCTTCTCCGTCCGCCCGGCCTCGTGCAGCCCGCCGGTGCGGTAGCGGACCGAGTCGATCGGCACCCCGTAGTGGTCGGCGAGCATGCCGCGGATCCACACGATCGCGGTCAGCTGGTACTCGGGAATGCCGACGGTCCGGCCGATCAGGTCGGCGGGTGCCTGAATTCCGGCCCGGGCGTTGACGAAGATGCAGGAGTGGCGGAAGCGCTTCGACGGGAACACCGGGATGGCGACGAACGGGGCGCCGTCGCACAGCGTCACGACGTAGCTGGACAGCGAGAACTCGGCGGCGTCGAACTCCTGGTGCCGGGCCATCCGGAAGAAGACTTCCTCGGGCTCGAGGGCCACGTAGCGCAGATCGACCCCCTCCACCTGCACCCGGCCGTCGGCGAGCGCCCGGGTCCGGTCATAGTCACCACAGCCGAGCGTCAGGTCGAGCCGCGTCATCTCACTCCTTGTTGCCGTGTCGGCGTCACTTCGTGTGCCTTGACGAACTCCCAGTCGATGTCCTCGCCCAGACCCGGCCCGGGCGGGACGGCCAGGGTGCCGGTCGCCGGGTCCGGCTTCGGGAGCACCGACGCCACGTTGTACTTGTCCGCGGGCGTGAGCAGCTCGATCATGTCCACGGCCGGCCAGGCCGAGACCAGATGGATGTTCGCGATGTTCATGGACGACGCGCCCGCGTGGTGCATCGCGATCCGGGCCCCGCCGGAGGTGACCTTTGACATCGACTCGTACGCGCCGGTCACCCCGGCCTTCCAGTTGGCGTCGATCTCGATGAAGTCGAACACCTTCGTCTCCAGGGCCCAGTCGATGCTTCCCGGAGCACCGGGCGCGGTCTCGAATCCGGTGAGCGGAACGTCGGCGGAAGCCCGCAGGCGGCGGTAGCGCTCCGCGTGCCAGACCGGGAACGGCTCCTCGAACCAGTGTGCGCCGATGTCGGCGAGGAACCCGCCGATCGTGGCGGCCTTCTCGTCGGTGAGCGTGGTACTCGCGTCGTACATCACGTGGGCGCGGTCGCCGACGGCGTTCCTGATGGCCCGAAGCACGTCGATGTCCTCGTCGATGTCGTTCACCGTGTGCGTCTTGATCCCGCTGAAGCCCGCGTCGACCGTCCTCAGGCTCTCCTCGGCGGCCGGGCCGCCCTCCCGGAAGCCGGGGATGCTGGCGTAGGCGCGCACCGATTTCTTGTAGTCCGGGTTGAGCAGCGCCGCCACCGGCTGGCCCGCGAGCTTGCCGCGCGCGTCCCAGATCGCGACGTCCACGGCGCTGACCGGGAAGATGTGCAGGCGCTGGTGGTACGTGGAGTCGACGAACCTGGCCCAGTGCCGGGGGTACTCGGCGAGCGGCCGGCCCACGAGCCGCTTCGCCATGAACTGGTCGATCCAGACCGCGTTCACGATCGGGTGGATGCCCATCGGGCAGCGGCTGAACGCGTGTCCCCAGCAGCCGCCGACACGGACCGACACCAGGCAGGCGTACTCGGTGTCGCCCCACTGGCTCTTCATCAGCGGGGGAGCGGGGTACTCGATCCCCCGCGTCGTGATCTCCTCGATCACGTACGCCTGCTCCGCCGCCGCCAGTTCCCAGGCCTGCTCTGTCACGTGCACACTCCGAGGTTCGTCCGCAATCAGAGGAAGAACGCGCCGCCGTTGACGTTGAGGCACTCGCCGGTGATGCCGTCCGCCTCGGGGTCGGCGAGGAAGACGACGGCGCGGGCGACGTCCTCGACCCTGGTGATCCGCCCGACCGGGACCTGCTCGTGGCCGACCGCCGGCTTGGCGAGCCGTGCCGGACCCTGCCGTGAGGTGTGAAGCTGACCGGGAAGAACGGCGTTGACGGTGACGCCGTGCGGGCCAAGCTCGATCGCCATCGCCCGCATCATCGCGATCCCGGCGGCCTTCGCGGCCGCGTAAACGGCGCGTCTGGCCGTTGGCTGCAGGCCGATGGCGGAGCTGATGTTGATGATGCGCCCCCCGGTTCCCTGCTCGACGAGGTGCCGGGCCACCGTCGTGCTCATCAGGAACACGCCCTTGAAGTTCACGCGCATGACCTCGTCGAAGGACTCGTCGGGTACCTCCCAGGTCAGCCTGCGATCCGCCCCGCTCGGCGCCGCCGCGTTGTTCACCAGGATGTCGACCCTGCCGAACGCCCGGATCCCGTCCTGCACCATCCGCTCGGCGTCGGCGCGGACGCCGACGTCGCCGGTGGTCGTGATCGCCCGCACGCCGTGCTTGCCGACCTCGGCCGCCAGGCTCGGCAGCCCCTCCCATCCGGCCTCGGCCTCGTCCTCCCCGTCCTCGCCGCTGTTTCGGGTGCCTCCGGCCGAGACATCAGCGAGCACGAGATCGGCTCCGCCGCGGGCCAGCGCGTTCGCCACGCCGCGGCCGATGCCGGAGAGCCTGCTGCACCCGGTGACGAGCGCAACGTGGCCGTTCAGAGATGTCATGCTGCGAGGGATCCCCCTGGGACTGGTTACCGCCCGGGGTGAAGAGGCCCCGGGGGTAACTGGGCGGGCAGTCAGTCGACCATGAAGTACTTGCCCGATTCGACGGGCCGGATCGCGTTCGTGGCCGAGGGCGCCTCGTGCCGGAACTCGCCCTCGCCGCCCTGTCCCTCGTTCTCCTTCTCGGCGGAGACGGCGCCGCGGCCCCACTTCTCACGGAGCTGGTAGTAGTTGAAGGCCGATCCGGCCATCCGCAGGATCACCAGGTTCTGGTCCGTGGACGTGCACTCGAACTTGTACGCGACGTTCGCGGGGATCACCATTCCCTCGTACGCGACGAGGTCGGTGCGGTTGCCGTCGGAGTCCCAGACGGCCATGGTCCCCTGCAGAACGAAGAAGCAGTGGTCGTTGTCCGGGTGGTAGTGCAGATGACGCTCGCCGCCCGCCGAGTAGATCTTGGAGGAGATCCAGAGGTTCTCGCAGATGACGAGCGGCTCGGTCACCTGGCCCTGCGACAGGAGCGGGCGGCCGATCATCGAGATCTTCTGAATGTGGTCCGTCAGGATCTCCAGGTCCGTGTCGTGGAACAGGGGCTTCTCGGCGGTCGTCATCACATCTCCTCGCCTTGTCTCTACTTCAGTAAAAGCTTACACATATGCCCACGGAGTGTCCAGAAAGTGCATGTCGGTGCCTGCCGCGGCCGAACGTGCCTGCCGCGGCCGAACGTGCCCGCCGCTGCCGTGCCCGCGCGCCGTCGGCCGGACCGGCTGTACCCCTGGCCCGTGATCCTATGTAGCTATATCAGTTACAGTAGACATATCACCGTCTGGTAAGCCCCGGCCAGAGAGGACGCCCGGATGAGAGCCGCGATCCTGCCCGCCTTCCGCAGCCCATACGAGATCCGCGACGACGTGCACGTTGAGGGTCCGGCACCGGGGTACGTCCGGGTCCGCCTGGCCGCCAGCGGCCTGTGCGGATCCGATGTCAAGCTGCAGGACGAGGGGCGCCCGGGCGCTCGCACCCCGCTGCTGATCGGGCATGAGGCGGCCGGAACCGTGGTCGCCCTCGGCAGTGGCGTCGAGGGCCTCGCCGAGGGCGACCACGTCATCCTCTCCAGGGTCACGTCGTGCGGAAGCTGCGAGGACTGCGCGAGCGGCAACTCGCACCTGTGCCGCGCCCTCGGCGGTCCTGGCATGGCTGGCAAGCCGCCGGCCCGGTGGTTCGGCGATCACCAGACGCTCTACGGGCTGGCCCTGGCGGCGCACGCCGAGGAGACGGTGGTGCACGCCAGGGCGGCGATCAAGATCGACGACGACGTTCCGCTCGAGGTGGCCGCGGTGATCGGGTGCTCGGTCACGACGGGCGTTGGCGCGGTGTTCAACACCGCGCGGGTCGTGCCAGGCTCCACCGTGGTCGTGATGGGCTGCGGTGGCGTCGGCCTGAACATCATCCAGGCCGCCCGCATCGCCGGTGCCAGCGAGATCGTCGCGGTCGACCCGGTGGCATCCCGGCGCGAGGACGCGATGCGCTTCGGCGCCACGACGGCGATCGGCACCGAGGCGGTCGACGGCGCGCTGGCCGAGATCTCCCGCGGCCGTGGTTTCGACTACGCGTTCGAGTCCATCGGCCGGACCGACGCGCTGAGCGCGACCATCGCCGCGACCCGTCGCGGCGGGATGGCCGTGATCGTCGGGATGGGCGGCGAGATCAGGGTCAACGCCGATCGCCTCGCCTTGCAGGAACTCAAGGTCGTCGGCAGCTACTACGGCTCGGCCAACGTGCGCGTCGAATTCCCCCGGCTCATCCGGCTCTGGCGCAGCGGCCAGTTGAAGCTGCAGGAACTGGTGACCGAGCGGATCGGCCTCGACGGCATCAACGATGGTTACGCGGCGCTGCGGGCCGGAACAGGGATCCGCACGGTCGTGACTTTCTCCTGAGCCAGTCGTTCAGTCTTCTAAGGCTCCCTCGGCCGCCCGGGTCTCTGCCTGGGTTTCGAGGTCGTCGATCATGCGGAGGCCGTCTTTGGCCCATTCGACTTCGAGGTGGGCCTGGGCGGCGAGGCCGCGGTAGGTGTGGACTTTGTAGGCGACGATGGTGGCGGGGTCGCCGGTGCGGGGGGCGGCCAGGCGGGTGCGGATGAGGGTGGTGTCGCCGGCGGCGATCTGGTCGGCGTGCAGGGC
>JASHQP010000575.1 GCA_030039095.1 Streptosporangiaceae bacterium | reverse complement strand
GCCGGCCATGCGCCAGCGCGCCATCGCCGCCCTGATCCTCGGCGCGCTGAGCCTGCTCTCCCTGCTCGGCGTCGGCAGCAACTTCCACCGCGGCATCTACCTGGTGATCTTCGCCCTCGCCGTGGGAATTTCCGCCTGCTGGTTCGGGATTACCGCGATGCGGAGGGCGCGCCGCGCGGCCACCATGCGCCCGCGAGGCGCCGTCGCCGGGGTCGTGCTGGGCGTCATCGCGTCGCTGCTGAGCCTCATCCTGCTGATCGCGCTGGCGGCGTTCTGGCAGCAGCTGAACTCCTTCTCGCAGTGCCTGAACCAGGCGAACACCCCCAGCGCGCAGCAGACATGCATGGATCAGCTGCACCGATCCGTGGGGGTCAGCAGACTGTCCGGGTAACCGGGCCGAACCGCTACGGCAGCGACGACGGCCCGCGCGATGCCTTTGCCGGCGGCTGGTCCGCCGTGCCCGCCCATGGGTCAAGGTAGATCGTGTGCCCGCTTGGGTCGGAACCGCCGTGGTCGCGGCCTGGCAGTGCGGAGTGGCCGAATGGCGCGGCCGCGGGCGCTGGCCGCCGGGCCGGGCCCGGCTTCGCCGTGGCGCGCAGCCGCAGCCAGTTGGCGACCCCAGCGGTCACCGCGGCCGCCACGCCCACCTCCAGCGCCGCCACGACGCCGACCTGCCATCCCGACGGCCCGACCGCTGCGAGGCGACCGTCGCCCAGCGGGCCGCCGGCGACCGCGGAAAGCACCCCGAGGAGGCACCCCGCCGCGGCGCCGCCGACGAAGCCCCACAGCGGAGCGGTCTCCAGCGCGAGCACCGGGGCCGCGCGCGTCATCAGCAGCCCGCCAATGGCCCCCGCCAGGTAGGGGACCGCGAGCACCGCCACCGACAGCACCGGAGGCACGCCCGGGTGCACCCCGGACGGCAGGGCCGCGAGCATCGGGAAGGCAGGAAGCGGCCCGAGCACGGAGCCCGTCGGCGCGATCACCGTCCCGGTCCCGAACGCGAACCCGGGGCCCAGCGTGAACGAGATCGCCCAGATGATGGCGTTCGGCACGTAAGCGAGCTGGGCAAGGAGCAGCAGCACCGCTCCCACCGTGCCAGGATCCAGGGTCCCCTCGACGCCACGGAACTCTTTCAGGTGCATTGCGAGGGATGCACCGGCCAGCAAGGCGCCGACCGCAACGACGACCGCCAGCGCGCCGGCCGTTCCCACGGTCAGCGAGCGAAGCCGGTCAGGGAGCAGGCCCACCAGCCGCGGCCACGTGGTGAGGGCGCGGGCCCCGCCGAGGCCGCCGGCGGTGAGCGCGAGCAGGAACGGGCACGCCACCGCCTGCGAGAGCGAGGGCGTGGCCATGGACGAGCTGCTGGCCAGGGCGAGCGCGGCGGCCACCATCGCGTAGGGAACGGCGAGAGCGAGCGCGGCGTAGCCCACGTGCCGCAGCCTGCTGACTCCGCCGGCGCGCACCACCCACCGGCCCGCCCGCCAGAGCAGGGTGCCAGGCAGCAGCACGAGCCCGAGGGGCAGCATGCCGATGCGTCCGGCGCCGGGCAGCGCGAAACCGACGTGGTGGCCGATGAGCCACAGCAGCGCGGCGGTGCGCAGCACGCCGGTCAGGCCGAGCCCGGCGTGCGGCGCCGCGATCCAGCCGATGAGCGTGAGCATGGTCAGCACGGCCAGCCCGGTGCCCGCGGCGGCGCACGCCGCGATCGCCCCGGTGACGGCCAGCGGACGGTCGCCAGCCGACGGCACTGGCGTGTCGGCGGTGCCGGGCTGGCGCTTCGCGGCAACGGAACGAGTCAGCACAATCACCAAGCCTGGCAATTGCCGCGCCGCTGCTGGCGGAGGCGCGCCGTGACGGATCGTCCCTGTGGCGGTCAGCGTGCCCGCATGACCTCGCGGACCAGGCTGGCGGTCTCGCTCGGGGTCTTGCCGACCCGGACCCCCACCTTCTCCAGTGCTTCCTTCTTCGCCTGCGCCGTGCCCGCCGACCCGGAGATGATCGCGCCGGCGTGGCCCATGGTCTTGCCCTCGGGTGCGGTGAAGCCGGCCACGTACGCGACGACCGGCTTGGCGACGTTGCGCTCGATGAACGCGGCCGCCCGCTCCTCGGCGTCGCCGCCGATCTCGCCGATCATCACGATCGCGTCGGTCTCCGGGTCCTCCTCGAACGCCCGCAGGCAGTCGATGTGGGTCGTGCCGATGATCGGGTCGCCGCCGATCCCCACGGCCGTCGAGAAGCCGATGTCGCGGAGTTCGTACATCATCTGGTACGTCAGCGTGCCCGACTTGGAAACCAGCCCGATGCGGCCCTCGGAGGTGATGTCGGCCGGGATGATCCCGGCGTTGGACTTGCCCGGCGAGGCGATGCCCGGGCAGTTGGGGCCCACGATGCGGGTCGCGGCGCCCTGCGCGCTCGCGTAGGCCCAGAACTCCGCGGTGTCGTGCACCGGGATGCCCTCGGTGATGACGATGACCAGCGGGATCTTCGCGTCGACCGCCTCGATCGCCGCGTCCTTGGTGCCCGCGGGCGGCACGAAGACCACCGAGACATCCGCGGCGGTGGCATCCATGGCGGCGGCGACCGTGCCGAACACCGGGACCTCGGTCCCGGCGAGCTCGATCGTCTGGCCCGCCTTGCGCGGGTTGGTGCCGCCCACCACCTGGGTGCCCGCCCTGATCATCCGGGCGCCGTGCCGACGGCCCTCGGACCCGGTAATGCCCTGCACGATGATCCGGCTCTCGCCGGTCAGGAAGATCGCCATCTCATGCTCCCGTAGCGGCAAGCTCGGCGGCGCGCCGCGCCGCGTCGTCCATGGTCCCGACCTGCTCGACCACTGCGATCTTGGCCTCCTCGAGGATCCGCCGCCCTTCGGCGGCGTTGTTGCCGTCGAGACGGACCACAATCGGCCGGTCCACCTCTTCACCGCCCGCGCTGAGCATCCCGATCGCCGACACGATGCCGTTCGCCACCGCGTCGCACGAGGTGATCCCGCCGAAGACGTTCACGAGCACGCTGCGGACCGACGGGTCGGCCAGCACGATCTCCAGGCCGTTCGCCATGACCTCGGCCGAGGCGCCCCCGCCGATGTCGAGGAAGTTCGCCGGGCGCACCCCGCCGAACTCCTCCCCGGCGTAGGCGACGACGTCGAGGGTGGACATGACCAGGCCCGCACCGTTGCCGATGATGCCGACCTGGCCGTCCAGCTTGACGTAGTTGAGGTGCTTCTCCTTGGCCCGCGCCTCCAGCGGGTCAGCGGCACCGGGGTCGGCGAACTGGCCCCAGTCGTGCCGGAACGCCGCGTTGTCGTCGAGCGTGACCTTGGCGTCGAGGGCGATCACCCGCCCGTCGCCGGTCAGCACCAGCGGGTTGACCTCGACCAGCGTGGCGTCCTCGGCGGTGAAGACGTCCCAGAGCCGCTCCGCGAGCCCGGCCGCGCCGGCCCGTGCCTCCTCCGGGAGCCTGCCCGCCGCGACAATCTCGGCGGCTTTGGCCGCATCGGCGCCCGTCAGCGGGCTGACCGGGATTCTGGCCAGCGCCTCAGGGTTGGTCCTCGCGACTTCCTCGATCTCGACGCCGCCCTCGACCGAGCACATCGAAAGGAACGTGCGGTCGGCCCGGTCGAGCAGGAACGACAGGTAGTACTCCTGCGCGATGTCGATGTCCTCGGCCACGAGCACCGACCGGACGGTGTGGCCCTTGATGTCCATGCCGAGGATCCGCTCGGCCTTTTCCTGCGCCTCGTCCGGGGTGCTGGCCAGCTTTACGCCGCCCGCCTTGCCGCGGCCGCCGACCTTGACCTGGGCCTTGATGACCACTCCCGGCTTGCCGGCCGAGATGAGCTCGGCCGCGATGGCGCGGGCCTCCTGCGGCGTGGTGGCCACCTTGCCCTGCTGGATCGGAACGCCATGGTCAGCGAAGAGCTGCTTTCCTTGGTACTCAAACAGGTCCACTCGGGTCCGTCCTTGTGTGCGGCGCTGCCGCCGATGGCTGCTGGGCCACACTCACTATGGCCCGTCACAACCAGGCAGCCTAGCGAGGTTCGCGGGCGATCACCGCCGCGGGTCCGTGCACCCGAACCATTCACCGAGCTCATGAATGTGGATCTGCTGCACCCAGGTGTGGCTTCTTCCCACATCCATGGCTCCCGCGCAGGACTGTCGGGGCCCAGTGCGAAGCTGAAGACATGACGAAAAGTACTAAACTGGATGAACCATCCTTAGCCGCCGTGCTGCGGAAGCACCAGCAGGTGATAACCCGCAGGCAGGCGCTGGCCTGTGGCATGACGCCCGGGGCCCTGCGGTGCCGGACAAAGCCGGGCGGCCCGTGGCAGCGGCTGCTGCCAGGCACCTACCTGGCAGCGACCGGCACACCGACCATTACCCAGAAGGAGATCGGCGCGCTGGCCTACGCGGGAAGCCGCAGCGTGATCACCGGGGCTGCCGCCCTGCGCCATCACGGCATCCGGGGGCCGCAGACCGCCGTCATCGCGGTGCTGATCCCGGCGCGCCGGGCTGTCCGCAGTACCCAGACGGTCCGGATCTGGCGCACCACGCGGATGCCGTACACGGTGCTCAACGACGGTCCGGTCCGGGTCGCGTTACCTGCCAGGGCGGTGGCCGACGCGGCACGCGCGCTCACGAGCCTGCGAGACGTCCGAGCCGTCGTCGCCGATGCCGTGCAGTCCCGGCGGTGCCCGCTCTTCCTGCTGGCGGACGAACTCGAGCAGGGACCGGTGAGAGATTCAGCGCTGCTGCGGCAGGCCATAGCCGAGGTACGAGACGGGGTCCGGTCGGTGGCCGAGGCCGAGCTCCGCGACCTCATCATGCGGGCACGGCTGCCGATGCCGATGTTCAATGCCCGCCTCCTCGCCGGGACCGCCTTTATCGCAACGGCTGACGCCTGGTGGCCGGACGCGGGCGTTGCCGTCGAGGTCGACTCGCGCGAGTGGCACCTGAGCCCCGCGGACTGGGAGCGGACCATGCAGCGGCACGCCAGGATGACGGCGTACGGGATCCTGGTGCTGCACTTCACCCCGGCGATGATCCGGCGGGAAGCGGCACGGGTGGCGCGGGAGATCCGGGATGCGCTCAGCGCGGGCCGCACCAGGCCGCCGCTCAACCTGCGGGCACTGCCCGCCTAAAGGCCAGCGGGCTCGTGAATGCGAGTTTGATGCAGCCAGGTGTGACCCTCTGACACATCCATTGGACGATCGCGGGCGAGGTTACGTGGCTGGAGTGGGACCGGACGGAGCGGGAGAGCCGAGCGTTGCGTGGACCCAGTCCACGATCTCGGTGGTGGAGGCCCCCGGCGTGAAGATCCTGGCGACGCCCATCCGGCTCAGCTCGGCGATGTCCTCCTCCGGGATGATCCCGCCGCCGAACACGACGATGTCGGTGGCGTCGCGTTCCTTCAGCAGCTCGAGAACCCGGGCGAACTGGGTCATGTGTGCGCCGGACAGAACGGAGAGCCCGATCGCGTCGGCGTCCTCCTGCAGGGCGGCGGCCACGATCTGCTCCGGCGTCTGATGCAGCCCGGTGTAGATGACCTCCACCCCGGCATCGCGCAGCGCCCGCGCCACCACCTTCGCCCCGCGGTCGTGGCCGTCGAGGCCTGGCTTCGCGATGACCACGCGAATGCTGCTCATGAACATCCTCCACCGGATCGCGGTCCAGCCTGGCCCGCGGGCTCGTCGCCTATCTGGCAGGGTAGCCGCCGCTGCCCGCGCCGCCGCCCGCGGCGGTTACAGCTTTTCGATGGGGGCGTACCGCAGCACCAGATGCTTGATCCCGTAGTCGCCACCGAAATCGATCTTGGCCTCGGGGTCGTCGCCGCGGCCCTCGACCGACAGCACCGTGCCGAGACCATAGGAATCGTGGTTGACACGGTCGCCAGGCGACAGCGACGGCACCGGGCGGTTGCCGAGCGCCTGCACCCCTGGTTTCCTCGCCAGCCTCTCCGAAGCCGGCGGCGCGGCCGCCGCCGCGTCCCGGCGCCACTCGATCAAGGCTTCCGGGATGTCGCTGAGGAACCTTGACTGCTTGTGGTACGACGGCCGGCCCCACCAGGTCCGGGTCACCGCCCGGGTAAGGTACAGCCGCTGCTCGGCGCGGGTGATCCCGACATACGCCAGCCGGCGCTCCTCGGCGAGTTCCCGCTCGTCGCCGCTCGACCGCTCGTGCGGGAACACGTTCTCCTCCAGGCCGGTCAGGAAGACCACGGGGAACTCCAGGCCCTTGGCGGTGTGCAGGGTCATCAGCGTCACCAGGCCACCGTGATCCTCGCCGTCCGGGATCTGGTCGGCGTCAGCGACGAGGGCTACCTGCTCGAGGAAGTCGGCCAAGGTCCCGTCGGGGCTCCGGCTGTCGTACTCCCGCGCGACCGAGACCAGCTCCCTGAGGTTCTCGATCCGGCTCTCGTCCTGCAGGTCGGTGGAGGCCTGCAGCTCGGCCAGGTAGCCGGAGCGGTCGAGCACGGCGTCCGCCAGGTCGCCGATCGGGCTGCCCGCCTGAGCGCTGTCCCGCAGCCCGGCGATCAGCTCGTTGAACGCCTCGATGGCCCGGGCCGACCGGGCGGCCAGGTCGGGGATGTCGGCCGGACGGGCCAGCGCCCGGGCGAAGCTGATCCGCTGGCGGCTGGCCATCGCGGCCACGCACTCCTCGGCGCGGTCGCCGATGCCCCGCTTCGGCACGTTCAGCACCCGGCGCAGCGAGACCTCGTCGTCGGCGTTGGCGATCAGCCGCAGGTAGGCCAGCAGGTCGCGGACCTCGCGGCGCTCGTAGAACCGGACCCCGCCGACCACCTTGTACGGCAGCCCGGAGCGGATGAACACTTCCTCAAATACCCGAGACTGCGCGTTGGTCCGGTAGAAAACGGCCACCTGCCCGGGAGCCGCGAGGCCCTCGTCGGCGAGCCGGTCCACCTCCTCGGCCACGAACGCGGCCTCGTCGTGCTCGCTGTCCGCCACGTAGCCGGTGATCGGCGGCCCGTCGCCCGCCTCGGACCAGAGCCTCTTCGGCACCCGGCGCGGGTTGCGGGAGACGACAGCGTTGGCAGCGGCCAGGATGTTCTGGGTGGAGCGGTAGTTCTGCTCCAGCAAGATCACTTTGGCGCCGGGGAAGTCGCGCTCGAACTCCTCGATGTTCCTGATCGTGGCGCCGCGGAAGGCGTAGATCGCCTGGTCGGCGTCGCCCACCACGCATAGCTCGGCCGGCGGGCTCATTGCGGC
>JASHQP010000574.1 GCA_030039095.1 Streptosporangiaceae bacterium | reverse complement strand
GCGGGCGGTGATCACCGACCGGCCAGTGCCGGGGGAGCCGGCCGACGCGGACACGGTGGTGGCGCGCCACCGGGTCACCCGCGGAACCGGCTACCTGCGGCAGCAGGCCGCGGGGCGGGACTGGCGGGTCAGCGCGAGCGGGTTCTGGCAGGTCCACCCGCGGGCGGCGGACACACTCGCCGCCGCGGTGCTGGGCGCCTTGCGCCCGCGGCCGGGGGAGACCGCACTCGACCTGTACTGCGGCGCCGGGCTGTTCGCCGGGGTGCTGGCCGGCGCCGTCGGCCCGTCCGGGGCGGTGATCGGCATCGAGTCCGACGCGGCAGCTGTGCGCGACGCACGGCACAACCTCCGGGCGACGCCGTGGGCCCGGGTGCACCGCGGGGATGCCCCGGTGGTGCTGCGCCGCCAGGGGCTGTCCGGAGCTTCGCTGGCCGTGCTCGACCCGCCGCGAGCCGGAACCGCCCGGGCGGTCATCGACCTGCTGTCGGCGCGGCCGGGCCGGGCGCCGGGGCTTCTCCGGATCGCGTACGTGTCCTGCGATCCGGCGACGCTGGCCCGCGACCTTGCGTTGTTCGCCGCGGCCGGGTGGCGGCTCGACGAGCTGCGCGCGTTCGACGCGTTCCCGATGACGCACCACGTCGAGTGTCTGGCCACACTGGGCCGGGATTAACCGTTCAAGTCACTCGGTTTTGAGCGTGGCCTCGACCTCGATCGTGAGCTGGATCTTCTCGCTGATCATCACGCCGCCGGTGGGAAGCGCCATGTTGAAGCTGATGCCGTAGTCGTTCCTGTCGATCTCGCCGGTGGCGGACAGCCCCAGGCGGGTCCCTCCGTACGGGTCCGGGCCGAACCCGTTGACCTCGACGGTGAGCTCGACCGGGTGGCTGACGGCCTTGATGGTCAGGTCGCCGGTCGCGATGTACTCGGCGCCCTCGCGGCGGATTCGGGTGGAGCGGTAGGTCATCGTGGGGTGGTTGGCGACGTCGAGGAAGTTCTCGCTCTTGACGTCGCTGTTGCGCTGGTCGTTGCCGGTGTCGAACGAGGCCGTGTCGATGGTCGCGGTCGCCGACGACTGCAGCGGGTCCTCGGCGGTGACGATCTGGCCCTCGAACGTGCCGAAGTTCCCGCGGACCTTGCTGACCATGAGGTGCCTGGCCACGAACCCAACGTGCGAGTGGACCGGGTCGATGTCCCACGTACCGGCGACGTAGCCCGGGATCTGCGCAGTTTCGGCCGTCATGACGTCTCCTAGCTCCAGTAGACAGTTACCGACAAGCCCCTGCCAATCCTCGCGAAGGCCTCGCGGCCCCACAAGATGGAACTAGCTGGGGCAGCGACGCGTGCGCCTCTGCTGCGCCGCACCGCGCGGACGGGCGGGCGGCGACCGGCCAAATACGCCAGCATGGGACGCATGAAGCTGCGCATCTTCACAGAGCCACAGCAGGGGGCCTCCTACGACACCCTGCTCCGGGTGGCACGGGCCGCCGAGGACCTCGGATTCGACGCGTTCTTCCGGTCCGACCACTACCTGAGCATGGGCGACGTCAGCGGCCTGCCCGGCCCGACCGACGCGTGGGCGACGCTGGCCGCGCTGGCCCGCGAGACCTCCCGGGTCCGGCTGGGCACCCTGGTCAGCCCGGTGACGTTCCGTTTCCCTGGGCCGCTCGCGATCACCGTCGCCCAGGCGGACCACATGAGCGGCGGCCGGGTAGAGCTCGGCCTCGGCGCGGGCTGGTATGAGGCCGAGCACACGGCTTACGGCATCCCGTTCCCGGGCGTGGCCGAGCGCTTCGACCGGTTCGAGGAGCAGCTCGAGATCATTACCGGCCTGTGGGGCGTGCCGGACGGCGGCACGTTCTCGTTCAAGGGCGCGCACTTCACCGTGGCCGACTCGCCCGCGCTGCCCAAGCCGCTGCAGCGGCCCGGGCCTCCGCTGATCATCGGCGGGGGAGGCAGGCGGCGCACGCCGCGGCTGGCCGCGAGGTTCGCCGACGAGTACAACGTCCCGTTCTCCAGCCTGGAGGACACCGGCGCGGCGTTCGGCCGGGTGCGGTCCGAATGCGCCGCCGCCGGGCGGCACGAGAGCTCGATGATCTACTCGGCTGCGCACGTGGTCTGCTGCGGCCGGTCCGCAGCCGAGCTGGACCGCCGCGCCGCGGCGATCGGCAGGAGCGTGGCCGACCTGAGCGGCGAGGGCCTCGTGGGCACGCCCGGCGAGATCGTCGAGAAGATCGGGAAGTTCGCGGAGATCGGTGCCGAGCGCATCTACCTGCAGGTGCTCGACCTGAACGATCTTGATCACCTCGAGCTGCTGGCAGCCGAGGTCCTGCCGCAGGTCTAGCTCAGCAGCGCCGCAGAGGCCGGCCCCAGGTTCTGGTCAGCAGCAAATGCCATCATTCCGGGGGCCTGGAACGCGTCGTGTCGTGGAGCATCGTCCCCGGAACGGTTGGTCAGGCTGGGAGGTGACCGCATGCCAGGGTCCAGGAGGCGCACACCGCGCCGGCCGCGCCGGCTGCTGTGGTGGCTGGCCGGAGCTGTCGTCGCGGTCGTGGTGCTCGCCATCGGCGGCACGTTCCTGTACATCCACGTCATCAACGGGCCCGCGCCGGCGCCGCTGGGACTGAAGTCGACGTTCGGGCCGGGATCCACCCCGTCCGCTGGCGCGTCGGACACGGCGTCGGTGGGCGGGACCTGGAAGGTCACGACCGGCTCCGTGGTTGGCTACCGGGTGAACGAGGTGCTGCTCGGCCAGCGCGCCACCGCGGTCGGCCGCACCAGCGCGATCACCGGCCACGTCACGATCAGCGGCGCCACCGTGACCGCGGCGGGCTTCACCGTCGAGATGGCCACGATCAAGAGCAACGAGAGTCAGCGTGACGTGCAGTTCCGCGGCCGGATCATGGACACGTCCGTGTACCCAACCGGGACGCTGGCGCTCACCAGGCCGATCGCGCTGGGTGCGCTGCCCGCCGCGGGCGTCGTCAAGACGTACACCGCAACGGCCAGCCTGACGCTGCACGGGCAGACCCGGGCGGTGACGTTCCCGCTGTCGGCAGAGCGCACGTCCAGCGAGATCGAGCTGTCGGGATCGATCCCGATCCTGTTCTCGCACTGGGACATCCCGAACCCGAGCTTCACCGGCTTCGTGACCACCCAGAACCACGGGGTGCTCGAGTTCCTGCTGAAGCTCGCGCGGTCCTGACCCGGCTGCAGGGGGCGGTGGGGCGTCGGGCGCGGAGCGGCCGG
>JASHQP010000573.1 GCA_030039095.1 Streptosporangiaceae bacterium | reverse complement strand
CGACTCGATCTACTCGCCGGTGATGCGGGTCACCTACAAGGTGGAGGCCACCCGCGTCGAGCAGCGCACCGACTTCGACAAGCTGATCCTGGACGTCGAGACCAAGCCGTGCATGCGCCCCCGCGACGCCGTCGCCAGCGCCGGCAAGACCCTGGTCGAGCTGTTCGGGCTGGCTCGCGAGCTCAACGTGGACGCCGAGGGCATCGACATCGGCCCGTCGCCGACCGACGCCGCCCTCGCCGCCGACCTCGCGCTGCCGATCGAGGAGCTGAACCTGACCGTCCGCTCCTACAACTGCCTCAAGCGTGAGGGCATCCACACCGTGGGCGAGCTCGTCGCGCGCAGCGAGCAGGACCTGCTGGACATCCGCAACTTCGGCGCCAAGTCGATCGAGGAAGTCAAGCAGAAGCTGATCGACATGGGCCTCGCGCTCAAGGACTCCCCGCCCGGGTTCGACCCGGGGACCGCGGCGGACAGCTACGGTGCGGACGACGACGAGAGCTACGTCGAGACCGAGCAGTACTAATACTGGCGCCTTCGCAGTACCGGACAGGAGAACGTTCCGATGCCTACGCCCACCAAGGGCCGTCGGCTGGGCGGCAGCCCCGCCCACCAGCGGCACATGATGGCGAACCTTGCCACCGCGCTCTTCGAGCACGGCAGGATCACCACGACCGAGGCAAGGGCGCGCAGGCTGCGGCCGGTTGCCGAGCGCCTGATCACGTTCGCCAAGCGCGGCGACCTGCACGCCAGGCGCCACGTGCTGGCGACGGTCACCGACCGGGACGTCGTGCACACGCTGTTCACCGAGATCGGGCCGCGGTTCGAGTCCCGTGAGGGTGGCTACACCCGGATCACGAAGATCGGCCCGCGCAAGGGCGACAACGCCCCGATGGCCGTGATCGAGCTCATGCCCGAGGAGACCGAGGCCAGGCAGCGCCGCCGCCGCGCCCGCCGCGCCCAGCCGGCTCGCCCGTCCGCACCGGCCGCGGCCACCGCCCCGGCCGAGACCGAGGTCACCGACGAGGAGCCGGAACGCGCCGCCGCGGAGGATTCGGCCGACCAGGCGGACTCGGCCGAGGCGCTCGCCGGCGACGCCGAGGACACGGACTCAGCGTCTGACGAGGCGGAAAGCGACGAAGAGGACGAGTCGGACGACGACGAGTCGGATGAGGGCGACTCCGATGAGGACGAGCCAGAGGACAGCCAGTAGGCCGGTTACGGCCCTGAGCGGCACGCTGACGGCTGCGGGTCCCGGAGCTGATGCTCCTGGGACCCGTATCCGTCTCGACCTGTCCTACGACGGCTCAGGCTTTCATGGCTGGAGTCGCCAGCCGGGCCTGCGCACCGTCCAGGAGGTGGTGGCGCAGGCGCTGGGCTGGGTGCTCGCGCTGCCCGAGCCACCGGAGCTGACCGTGGCGGGCCGCACCGACGCGGGCGTGCACGCGCGCGGCCAGGTGGCCCACGCCGACGTGCCCGCCGATGCCTGGGAGGCCTGGCAGGCGGCCGGCCAGGCATCCGCACACAGGCTCGCCCGCGCGCTGCCGCCCGATGTTCGGGTGCGGTCCATCGGCGCCGCCCCGGCCGGCTTCGACGCCAGGTTCTCCGCTTTGTGGCGGCGCTACTCCTACCGGGTATGCGACGACCCGGCCAGCGCGGATCCGCTCCGCCGCCACGACACGCTCTGGCATCCCCGGCCGGTCGACGTCGACAGCATGAACGAGGCCGCGGCCACGCTCGTGGGCGAGCACGACTTCGCCGCGTTCTGCAGGCGCCGCGCGGGGGCGACCACGGTCCGCGAACTCCTCAGGCTCGAGTGGGCCAGGCCGGAGCCCGGCCTCGCCGTGGCCACGGTGGCCGCCGACGCTTTCTGCCACAACATGGTGCGCGCCCTGGTCGGCGCCCTCCTGCCGGTCGGCGACGGCCGCCGCGCCCCGGCCTGGCCCGCCGAGCTCCTGGCCGCCGGGGTCCGCGACCCTGCGGTCACGGTCGTCGCCCCCCACGCCCTCTGCCTGGAGGAAGTCGCCTACCCGCCGCCCGCCGGCCTGGGGGCCCGCGCCCAGGCCACCCGCCGCCTCCGTCACGCCCCCAGCTGACCCGTTCGCGGTCGCCGGCGGTCGCTGGGACAGCCGTCCATGACCACGAACCGCGTGCAGGCGTCACTTACGATCGGATTCGTGCCCGACGACACCACCACACCAGCCAGTTCCCGGCCCATTCGCGGAGTGATCTTTGATTGGGGCGGGGTCGTGACCGGCCCGCTTCTCGACACGATCGGTGCCTGGATCCGCGCCGAGGACATCGACCCTGACAGTTACACGTCCGTCATGCGGTCATGGGTCTCGGCCGCCTACGGCGACGGCGCCGACAACCCGGTTCACGCGCTGGAGCGGGGGGAGTGCACGAACGAGGAGTTCGAGGCGGCTCTGGCGGCGCAGCTCACCCACGTCGACGGCAGCCCCGTCGTGCCGGACGGCCTGCTGGCCCGGATGTTCGCCGCCGGCATCGTGGAGAACGCGATGCTCGACCTGATCCGCACGCTGCGGCAGGCCGGGCTGCGCACCGCGCTTTTGTCCAACTCGTGGGGCGACGACTACCCGCGGCACCTGTTCCCCGACCTGTTCGACGTCGTCGTGATCTCGGCCGAGGTCGGCATGCGCAAGCCGGAGGAGCGGATCTTCCGGCACACCGCTGCGCTGCTCGGCCTCGAGCCGGAAGAATGCGTGTTCATCGACGACGTCGCGGCCAACATCGCCGCGGCCGAGGCCATCGGCCTGATCGGCGTGCACCACACGGAGC
>JASHQP010000572.1 GCA_030039095.1 Streptosporangiaceae bacterium | reverse complement strand
GGCCCGGCCGCGTCGCGCGGGTGGTCTACGTGGACGCCGTCCCTGTCGGCGACGGCAGGCCGATCAACGACGAGCTGCCGGCCTGCAACGGCGAGGTCCCGCTGCCGGACTGGGAGCTGTTCGACGACGAGGACCTGTTCGACCTCGACGACGAGCTGCGCGCGGCGTTCCGCGAGCGGGCTATCCCGTCGCCGCTGCACGTCACGCGCGACCCGCAGCGGCTGTCCGACGACCGGCGCTACGACGTGCCCATCACCGTGATCGCGTGTGAGGTCCCGAGCGCGACGATCCGGGAGTGGATCGAGGGCGAGCATCCGTACGTGCAGGAGCTCGCGAAGATCCGCAACGTCGACTACATCGACCTGCCCACCGGGCACTGGCCGCAGTTCACCAAGCCGCAGGAACTCGGCCGGGCGATCCTCGCGAGCGCCGGGCCCGCCTGATCGCCCGGTCCGCTACTGGTACGTGTACCCCGGGTCCTGCTCGCCCCTGCGCGCGCAGCGCAGGCTCGGGCCATCGTGGTGTGCGCCTGTCCGCTCCGGTGAACGTCCGGGCGCCGCCGTTCGGCGCGCGGCGGCGCGGCAGTTCCTGCGGGGTGCGCGGGCAAGAGATCTCCGGTCGTTGGCAGATGTCCTTGCGCGCCGTCGGCGGATGTCCTTGCACGTCGGCGTGTGGGACTCTGGCGTCAGCAGGGGAGAAGCGCTCGTCGTGCCGAGGGGGTGCCGTCCATGGCGAGGGTCGTGATCGCAGGAGCCGGGGTGGTGGCGCTGGGTGCCGCCATGCTTCTGGCGGGCGACGGCCATGAGGTCATCGTGCTGGAACGGGATCCGGCGCCGCCGCCGGACGACCCGGCCGACGCGTGGGAGCGCTGGCAGCGCCCGGGACTGAATCAGTTCCGGCTGCCGCACGCATTCCTCGGCGGGTTCCGGGCGATCATGCACGCTGAGCTGCCCGACGTGGCCAAGGACCTGGAGGCCGCCGGCGCACTGCGGCTGAACATCATCCGCGACGTCCTGCCGCCGCAGCTGTCCGGGGGCTGGCGGGACGGCGACGAGGCGTACGAGTGGCTGACCGGCAGGCGGCCGTTCATGGAAGCCGTTGTCGCCACGGCCGCCGAGGCGGTCCCCGGGGTGGAGGTTCGCCGCGGCGCCGCCGTCACCGGCCTGACCAGCGGGGCTGCCGCGCTGCCCGGCGTACCCCATGTGACCGGCGTGCAGACCAGATCCGGTGAGTCCATCCCGGCCGACCTGGTGGTGGACATGACCGGGCGGCGGTCGGGCCTGCCGGACTGGCTCGCCGCGATCGGCGCCCGCCGCCCCACCGAGGAACTCGAGGACACGGGCATGGTGTACTACGGGCGCCACTTCCGGTCGGCGGACGGATCGACGCCGCCCATGCTGGGGCCGCCCCAGATTCCCTGGGGCACGGTTGTCTCGCTCACCCTGCCCGCTGACAACGGGACCTGGTCCGTGGTGCTGGCGGCCTCGGCGAAGGACAAGGCGCTGCAGCCGCTGCGCGACCCGGAGCGCTGGGATGCAGCGGCGCGCGCCCTCCCGCTGGTCGCGCACTGGCTCGACGGCACCCCGATCGACGACGGCGTCCAGGTGCTGGCCCGCCTGGAAGACCGCTACCGCGGCTTCGCCGTCGACGGCACACCGGTCGCCACCGGCGTGGTGCCGGTCGCCGACTCCTGGGCGTGCACCAACCCGACCCACGGGCGCGGCACGTCGATCGGCATGCTGCACGCCGTGGTGCTGCGGGATCAGCTGCGCGCGGTCGGCCTGGACGACCCGGCGGCGTTTGCCCGCGAGTTCCACGCGGCCACGGCCAGGGACGTGGAGCCCTGGTACCGCATCACCAACGCGACCGACCGGCACCAGCTCGGCGAGATCGCGGCCGCCATCCGCGGCGAGACCTACGACCCGCCCGACCCCGAGTACGAGCTGGAGCGGGCGGTGGAAGCCGCCGGCGGCAAGGATCCGGAGTGCCTGCGGGCGAGCCTGGACATCCGGCTCGTGCTGCGCCTGCCCGAACAGGCTCTCGCCGACCCCGGCCTGCGCGCCAGAGCCCTGCGGCTGGGATCGGGCTGGCGGGAGCCGCAGCCGTTCGGCCCGGACCGCGCGCAGCTCGTGGCGCTGGCCGGTGCGTCATGAGCGGGCCCGGCAGCACGGCGCGGCGGGTCGAGTCCGGCGGGACCGGCATCGGATACGAGGTCACGGGGGAGGGGCGGCCGGTCATCCTGCTGCACGGGTTCCCGGACTCCGGCCGGCTGTGGCGCCACCAGGTTCCGGCGCTGGCGGAGGCGGGTTTCCAGGTCATCGTGCCCGACCTGCGCGGTTACGGGCGGTCGGGCAAGCCCGCCGACGTCGAGGCGTACTCGCTCCTGCTGCTCGCCGGTGACGTCCAGGCGGTCCTGGGCGACCTGGAGATCGGCCGGGCTCACGTGGTAGGCCACGACTGGGGCGCCGCGCTGGGCTGGGTGCTCGCCGCCTTCGCGCCGGCCAGCGTCGACCACCTCGCGGTGATGTCGGTCGGGCACCCGGCCACCTTCCGCCGCACCATGCGACAGCGTGAGAAGTCCTGGTACATGCTGCTGTTCCAGTTCCCCGGCGTCGCCGAGCGCTGGCTGTCCCAGGACGGGTGGGCCAACTTCCGGGCCTGGGCTCGTCACCCCGACGCCGACCAGGTGATCGCGGACCTGGAGGCGAACGGCTCGCTCACACCGGGCCTGAACTGGTACCGGGCCAACCTTCCGCCCGAATCGTGGGTCGAGCCGCCGCTGCAGTTCCCGCCGGTCCAGGCGCCCACGATGGGCATCTGGAGCACCGGCGACGTGGCCCTCACCGAGGTCCAGATGACCGACTCCGCCCGCAGCGTGACCGGCCCGTGGCGCTACGAGCGTCTGGACGGCCCGGGCCACTGGATGCAGCTCGAAGCACCCGCCGAGGTGAACACGCTCCTGCTCGACTTCCTGCCCCGCTGAGCCGGGGGCCGGGATCAGGGCCCGGGGCCGCGGGCTGGGATCAGGGCCCGGGATAATCGTCGCCGCGGTTGCGGCGTGCTACGGTTCCGGGTCCTCCGGACAGCCCACGGGCGCGCCGTCGTCGCCGGCGTCAGCGTCGTCGGGAACGCCGGCCGGCTCGCCCGCGCCGCAGGCGCCGGCTGGCCGGTCCAGCACAGCGCTCATCGTTCCGGCTCCGGAGCGGGGCGGGGCGCGGTCCGCAGCGCACACGCTGACGGTCCCCGAAGGGTGGACGGCCCGGGTGTGGGCGCGGGTGCCGGGCGCCCGCACGGAGGCCTGGTCAGCGGGTTCGAGAACCCCGACGGCAGCTACCGGGGCCGCCCGGTGGACGCGGTGCCCGGGCCCGACGGCGCGCTGTACGTCAGCCACGACACAGCGGGCGCGATCTACCGCCTGGCCCCGCCGGCCTAGAGGCCGGGGGAGCCGTCGGGAAACGCTGGCGGCGTGGCAGGCCGTGCCCGGGCGCCCGGCATCCGGAGGTTTGGGATGTCTTGCATCATGACGCGACAACAGTTACGTTGCGATATATCGGGCCGATACATCGTGGCGATATGACGAGTTGACATGGTGTACGCGGCATCCTTCGGGAGGCTGGAGATTTCGTGGATACATCCAGGCAGCACATCGAGCCCGCCGCCGGCACGCTCGGCGTCCTTACGGTGGGGCTCGGCGCGGTGGCGTCGACGTTTTTCGCCGGCGTGGAGCTGATCAGGCACGGCCTCGCGGAGCCCGTCGGCTCGCTCTCTCGGATGAGCACCATCCGCCACGGCGAACGGGGTGAGAACCCGGTGCCGCTCATTCGCGACGCCGTGCCCCTGGCCGGCCTGGACCAGCTGGTCTTCGGCGCCTGGGACCCGCTCGCGGACACGGCCTACGACGCCGCGGTGAGGTGCGGTGTGCTCGATCGGCTCACCCATATCGAGCCGATCGCCGGCGAGCTGAAGGGGATCGAGCCCATGCCGGCCGCCTTCGACCAGAACTACGTGCGGCGGATCGACGGCCCCAATGTCAAGCCGGGCGGGAGCAAACGGGACCTCGCCGAGGCGCTCCGCAGCGACATCCGCGATTTCAGGGCGGTGCACTCCTGCGACCGGCTGGTGGTGATCTGCTGTGCATCCACCGAGACCTTTCTCGAGCCAGGCCCGGCCCACCAGGACCTGGACGCGCTCGAGGCCGCGATCGACGCGAACGACGCGAGCGTGCCGCCGTCGATGCTCTACGCGTACGCGGCTCTCCGGGAGGGCGTGCCCTTCATCAACGGAGCGCCCAGCCGCACCATCGACGTGCCCGCGATGGCGGAGCTCGCCGATGCGGCCGGCGTGCCCATCGCCGGCAAGGATTTCAAGTCAGGGCAGACGCTTGTCAAGACGGTGCTGGCGCCGATGCTGAAGGCCCGCATGCTGGGGCTTCGCGGCTGGTACTCGACCAACATCCTCGGCAACCGCGACGGTGAGGTGCTGGACGACCCCGGCAGCTTCCGCACGAAGGAGCAGGCCAAGCTCGGCGTGCTCGACGACATCCTGCAGCCGGGCATGTATCCCCAGCTCTACGGCGACGTCCACCACAAGGTGCGGATCAGCTACTACCCGCCCCGCGGCGACAGCAAGGAGGGCTGGGACAACATCGACATCTTCGGCTGGCTCGGCTACCCGATGCAGATCAAGGTCGACTTCCTGTGCCGTGACTCGATCCTGGCGGCGCCCCTGGTCCTCGACCTGGTGCTCTTCACGGACCTGGCCCAGCGCGCGGGCCTGGCCGGCGTGCAGGAGTGGCTGTCGTTCTACTTCAAGAACCCGCAGCATGCTCCCGGCGCCCGTACCGAGCACGACCTGTTCGTCCAGCGGGCCGGGCTGGAGAACACGCTTCGCGCGCTGATGGGCGAGGAGACCCAGCCTTAGTTCTTGCTAGTTCTTGCGGCCCACGCCGGCCAGGGTCCAGCTTCCGGCGGCATCGAACTGCGCATCCAGGGGCTGTTCCCGCCAGCGCGTCACTGTCGTCAGCCCGGGCTCGACGAGGTCGAGCCCGGAGAAGAACCGCAGGATCTCGTCGCGGCTGCGGTACTTCATCGGCGTGGCGGATTTCGCGAAGACCTCTTCCTTCTTCGCGACGATGTCGGCGGGATGCCCCTCGCGGGTGAGATGAGACAAGATCACATAGCTGCCCGGCACCAGCCGCCGCACGTACTGGGCGACGATCCCGGCCGGGTCGCCGTCATCCGGGATCCCGTGCAGGACGGCCACGAGCAAGACGGCCACGGGCTGGGAGAAGTCGATCAGCCGCCGCGTCTGGGGGTGCTCGAGGACCTGCCCGGTATCCCGGATGTCCTCGCCGATGACCCCGAGACCGGTGTCGTTCCCGACCAGCAGCGCCCGGGCATGGGTGAGCACGACGGGGTCGGAGTCGACGTAGACGACGTGGGCGCCGGGCTGGACCAGCCGGGCCACTTCGTGCGTGCTGCCCTGGCTGGGCAGGCCGGCGCCGAGGTCAAGGAACTGCCTGACGCCCTGCTCCGCGGCGAAGTGCACAGCCGCGCCGAGGAACTGCCGGTTGGCCCTGGGAACGTACGCGTTCTCCGGGGCCAGCCGGAACAGGTTCTGCACGGCCTCCCGGTCGGAGGCGAAGTTGTCCTTGCCGCCCAGCGCGTAGTTGTACATGCGCGCCATGTTGGGCCTGCTGATGTCGATGCCCGGCAGCGCCCGCCCGTCTTCGGCCATGACCGTGTCCCTCGAATGAGAAGCCCACACCCGCAAGCGGTCACAAATATACCGAATGCCACACGGCGTGCCGGGCCCGTGCCGTTCAATCTGGCCTGGCGGCACCGACGGCCGGCTCGAGGGTGTCGTGGCACCACTGGCGGAAGGTGGTGGCGGCTGCGGAGTTCGGGTCGCGGGGTTCGGCGCCGTAGATTCCGTTGTTCTGCGCCTCGACCATGTCCGCCATGTCCTGCGCTATTGCCTGGCTGGCGCCGCGTTGCTGCATCGTTGTCCGGAGGTCCGCGACCGGGATCTGGCGGTAGCGGATCGTGCAGCCCAGGGTGTCGGAGATGACCCCGGCCATGTCCTCGGGGGTCAGGCTGTCCGGGCTGACTACGGGGACGCTGGCCTGGCCGCTCCAGGACGGGCCGAGGAGAAGCGCTGCCGCTGCGGCGGCGGCGTCGCGGGTGGCGACGGCCAGCAGTGGCCGGCCCGCGGCGTTCGCCATGGAGAACGTCCCCTGCTCCTTGATCGCCCGGGCCTGGCGGAGCAGGTTTTCCATGAAGAACGGCAGGGCCAGCGCCCGGTAGGCCGCGCCGGCGTCCTCGATCAGCTTGTCCATGGCCAGTGCAGCCGACAGCAGCCCGGCCGAGCCCCGATACCCGTGGCCGAGGGTCGTGACGCCTACAACCCGGACTCCCTGGCTCGCGGCGGCCTGGCTGGCAGGGCGGGTGAAGTCCCGGTAGTAGGTTTCGGCGCTGCCGGAGTGGCTGAACGGGGGCGGGGGCACCAGCCAGAACAGGCGGTCGGCGCCGTCGAGCGCCTTCGTGATCACGTCGGTGTCAGCGTGAGAGCCTGGCACCACCTCAGCGCGGGCGGTCACGCGCCCGGGCAGCCGGGAGGGATCGCGGGCGATCACGCGGACCGCCTCGCCGTTGTCCAGGATGCGGTCGAGGACCTGCCGGCCGATCTGCCCGGTCGGCGTGGTGACGACGATCATGAGAACCTCCCGAGAGCCGGCCGGCCGGGGACGTCGCGGGCCTCGCGGGCCGCTGCCGGATGGTGCCCAGCTAACCGGGCGCGGCAGCGCAGGTGAAGGACCGATCCGGTCGCCATTGGTACCCTCGAGGTATGAATGACCTGGAGGTGCGGCAGCTTCGGTACTTCGTCGCGGTCGCCGAGGAACTGCACTTCGGGCGCGCCGCCACCCGGCTGGGCATGGCGCAGCCCCCGCTCTCCCGCGCGATCCGGAACCTTGAACGGCAGCTCGGCGTGGCCCTGCTCGAGCGGACCACCCGGCAGGTAAGGCTCACCGCGGCCGGGGAGGTTCTGCTCCGCGACGCCCGCACGGCGCTGGAGGCGGTCACCGCCGCCGCCCGCAGGGCCCGCCAGGCGGGCAGGCCGTCGCCGCGGCTGCGGGTCGCACTCAAGGCCGACGTCGACGGCGGCCTGCTGCCGCAGATCCTCGATGCTTACTGTGCCGGCAACGCGGCCGTGCCGCCGGAGCTGGTACTCGGGCGAATGGGCGAGCAGCCGCAGGCACTGCGCGAAGGCCGTGCTGACGTGGCACTCCTGCTGTGCCCTTTCGATGATCATGGCCTGGACAGCGAGCCGCTGCTGACCGAGCCACTCCTGGCCGCCCTGACCGCCGGCGACCCGCTGGCCGACCGGACGCAGCTGTGCCTGGCTGACCTGGCCGGCCGCAGGCTTCCCGGCGGGTCCTTGGCGAGCGACGGCCCTCCTGCCGGACGCCGCCGGGCCGGCGCGCCGCCGCCGGCCTCGAACCTGGCAGAGATCTTCAGTCTCGTCGAGACAGGCAGCGTCGTGTTCTTCGCGCCTGCCTCGGTTGCGCGGCGCTACCCGCGATCCGGGATCGCCTACCGGCCAGTCAGCGACCTCCCGGACGCCACGCTGGCCCTGGCCTGGCCCCAGGACGCGCGCTCACCGGCCGCCGCCGCCTTCGTTCGCGCCGCCTGCACGGTCGCGGCAGCCGCGCAGGCACCAGCCGAACCCGTGTCCTGTCTTGCTGAATCTGGCCCGTGATCTTGGGCAGCCAAACCGGTTTAAAACTTTACATAATGTGCATTATCGGCTAACGGCTGAGCTGGGTAGGCAGGCTTACACCGATGTGATTTCCCCGTGGGCGCCGAGCCGGGCCGCCAGGCCGAAAGACGCGAAGACCTCCGGATCCTGGAACACCGAGTTCCGGCTGATGCCCGCGGCGGCGACGGTGAAGATCTGCACTGTGTGCAGCTCGTATCCGTCACCCGCGCGCCGGTAGGCGGCGAACCCGGGCTGGCCGTTGGCCGCGACCGGCTTCAGGCGCCAGTCCGTCCACGCTGGCGCGCCGACAGGTGCTGCAGGGCGGCGGCGAACGCCAGGCGCAGGCTGCTGCGGTCGATCACGGCGCCGGCCGGGTCGCCCGCGTCCAGCAGCGTCCGGCAAGGGCTGGAGCCAGGTGGCGTTCTCCCCCCGGACCAGCGGCCCGAGCGGGTCCGACGCGGCCACCAGCCCCGATGGAAGGGGCCGGCGGCCGCGGACCTCCAGGGCGGTCAGGCATGCGTTGGTCGCGATCCGGTACAGCCAGGTGCGCAGTGAGCTGCGGGCCCCGGGCAGCGAATCTCACAGCGCTAACACGCCACGCGGATGGTCAGGCGCCAGCCGGGTCGAGCTTCCGCAAGAGGTCCCGAAGGGCGGCGATCTCGTCCTCGCTCAGACTGGAGAAGGCAACCGGCGGCGTGGTGTCCGCCAGCTGCGCCCGCCTCGCCAGCTCCCGTCCCCCGGCGGTGAGCACGATGACCTTGACCCGGCGGTCTGTCGGATGCGGCTGACGGACGACCAGGCCCCGGGATTCGAGCGTGTCGACCAGCGCGGTCACGTAGGAGTTGTCGCAGCCCAGGCGCCTGGCGAGCTCGCGCATGGAAACGGCAGCGTCCGGCGGAAGGACCAGCAGCGCCCGCAAGGGCGCGAGCGGCAGCCCGGTCTCCCTCGTGATCTGGTGGAAGGCCGTCATTGCCTTCGGGTTGTGGCTGATCGAGCGGATCCGGCGCCACACCTCGGCGGCCGCATCCTCGGCCAGGCCATCACCCGCCGCCGGGCGCTCAGCAGAGATCGAGCTCACAGCCTACATGGTAGTGCCTATCACTGATTGACACAATAAAAGATTGACACTGTCAATGATAGTGTTAGCCTTTTGATCGTGAGTGGCCGTCAGAACCAGAAGCTGGCCGTGGCCGTGGTGTACGTCGCCGCCATGTTCATGGCGATCATGGACACGACCATCGTCAACGTCGCCCTGCCGGCCATGGGGCGGGCACTGCACGCCCGGCCCGACAGCGTGGGCCTGGTCTCGATCGCCTACCTGGTAAGCCTGGTGGTCTTCATCCCCGCCTCGGGCTGGCTGGGTGACCGGATCGGCGGGCGGCGCGCGCTGCTCGGCGCGATCGGCATCTTCACGGTCGCGTCGGCGCTGTGCGGTCTGTCCGCCGGCCTGGGCGAACTGGTCGCCTTCCGCATCCTGCAGGGCGTCGGCGGCGCGGTCATGACCCCGGTGGGCCTTGCCATGCTGTTCCGGGTGTACGAGCCGGCCGAGCGGGTGCGGGTGTCGAGCGTCCTCGCCGTGTTCACCGCGCTGGCGCCCGCGCTGGGGCCGGTTCTTGGCGGGCTGTTCACCACGTACCTGTCGTGGCGGCTGGTGTTCTTCGTCAACGTGCCGGTCGGCGTGGCGATGTTCGTGTTCGGCGCCGTCTCGCTCGCCGATCACACCCCGCCGCACCCCGGCCGGCTCGACGTGGCCGGCCTGATGCTCTCCGGCGTGGGCCTGGGCGCTGCCACGTTCGGGATCTCACAGGGTCCGGTCCGCGGCTGGAACAGCGCGCCGGTGCTCGTCACGGCCGGGCTCGGTGTCCTGGCGCTGCTGGCGATGGTCGCCGTCGAGCTGCGGGTGGCCAGCCCGCTGGTCGACCTGCGGCTGTTCCGCAACCGCCTGTTCCGGGCCGCGACCAGCCTGTACGGCCTGGGCTCGGTCGCCTACCTCGGCGCGCTGTTCCTCGCTGCGCTGTTCTTCCAGGACGCGCTCGGTCTTTCCGCCATCCAGTCCGGGCTGACCACGTTCCCCTCCGCGCTCGGGGTCATGGCGGGCGGGCAGCTCGTGACCCGCGTGCTCTACTGGCGGTTCGGCCCCCGGCGGATCGTCGCCGCCGGACTGCTCGCCGTGACCGTGACGATGGTGCTGATGGCGCACGCCGGGAGCGGCACCAGCCTGTGGCTGGTGCGCCTCATCATGCTCGGCCTCGGGCTCGGGATCGCGTGCGTGTTCATCCCGGCCCAGGCGTTCTCGATGGCCACCATCACCAGGGCTCAGACCGGGCGGGCCTCATCGATCTTCAACGCCGGCAAGCAACTCGGTGGCGCGGTCGGCGTGGCCCTGCTCACCACCGTGCTCGCCTCCGGCTCGGCGGGCCGGGAAAACGTGAACATGGCCGCCTACCACGGGGCTTTCCTCGCCGCGGCCGCGGCGGCCCTGCTCGGCGTCGCGGTCGCCCTCACCATCCGCGACGCCGACGCCGCGGCCACCATGGTCCCCCGCCAGCGCCAGCGCTCCCGGCCGGGCCGGACGAGGACCCCGTCCTCCAGTGCCGTGGGCCTTCCCCTGGTCCTGGTCGTGTCGCTGCTGGCTGGGCGCAAGCGCCGGGACGCGCGCATCCGGGCTGCTCAGGCCGCCGCCCTGGTCACCCCTTGCCGCAGACGCGCTCCGGTCAGTCGCCCGGATCCAGCCGGGCCAGGATTCTGCCGTGCTCGGCGAGGGTCTGCTGCATCGACCCGAGGGTGACGACGATCGCGCCCAGTGCCTGGCCGTGCTCGACCAGCGTGCGGCCTTGCTCCACCTGGGTGTCACGAAGCGCCTGCAGCACATGGCGCTGTGCGCCGAATGCCTGCTTGAGGTCGGCCACATCCCGGTCGACCATCGCGAAAAGGTCCGTCGACCATCGCGAAAAGGTCCGCGGCGCGGCGGCTCTCCGCCTGTCCCTCGGTTAGCACAGTCACCTGGGCTTCGAGCGCGTCAAGCCGCTGGCGGATCTCATCGGGCTCGCTCACCCGACCTCCACACGTACATCAGAAACAGGATAGGCGGGCACGCCGCGCTGCACCCCTGGCCCGCGAACGCTCGGGAGATTTCTTCGCCTGCCCTCCCGCTGTCCAGCAGGCTGGCTCTCCACACTGACAGTCCCGATGTCACAGACCGCCCGGGCTGTCTCGTCTCGGGGTTGAGAGCCAAGTCCGATACCGGGAAGGTGATTGTCATGCGGGTGTTCGTGGCGGGCGGCACGGGCGTGATCGGGCGGCAGCTGGTGCCGCAGCTGGTATCCCGTGGCCACCAGGTGACGGCGACGACGACGAGCGCGGCCAGGCTGGGCCTGCTGCGGCAGCTTGGCGCCGAAGGCGTCGTGATGGACGGGCTGGATGCGGCGTCGGTCGGCGAGGCGGTGGCCGCGGCCCGGCCGGACGCGATCGTGAACGAGATGACGGCCCTGTCGCAGGCGCACGCGGGCAAGCCCAACCTGAGGCAGCCGGACCGCTTCTTCGCCGGCACCAACCGGCTGCGCAGCGAGGGAACCGACCACCTGCTGGCCGCCGCTCAGGCGGTCGGCGTCGGCAACGTCGTCGCGCAGAGCGCCGCCATCTCGTATGGGCCCGGCGGGGGCGGCCGGATCATGACCGAGCAGGACCCGCTGCAGGCGGCCGGGGCGAAGATGGCGGCGGGAACCCGCGCGGTCGGCCACCTCGAGGACGTGGTCGCCAGGGCCGGGGGCGCGGTCCTGCGCTACGGGGCGCTGTACGGGCCCGGCGCGACCGACGACCAGGTCAAGCTCGTGCGCAGGCGGATGTTCCCGCTCGTCGGCGGGGGTACCGGGTTTTTCTCGTGGGTGCACACGCACGACGCCGCGTGCGCGACCGTCCTGGCGGTCGAGCAGCAGGCCACGGGCGTGTTCGACATCGTCGACGACGAGCCCGCCCCCGCCAGCGAGTGGCTGCCGTACCTGGCTGCGTGCGCGGGCGCGAAGCCGCCGCGGCGGATCCCGGCGTGGCTGGCGCGGATGCTGGCCGGGGAGATGGCGGTGAGCATGATGACCGAGGGACGCGGCTTCTCCAACGCCAAGGCCAAGCGGGAGCTCGGCTGGGAGCTGCGCTACCCGTCGTGGCGGCAGGGATTCAAGGACGAGCTCACGTGACCAGGGCCGAGGAATTCGAGGAACTACGGTCGCTGCTGTTCGCGATCGCCTACCGGATCCTCGGCAGCGTGACCGAGGCCGAGGACGCGGTCCAGGAGACCTGGCTGCGCTATGCGGCCTCCCCCACGCAGCCCGCGTCGGCCAAGGCGTTCCTCTCGGCCGTGGTGACCCGGATCTCGATCGACGTGCTGCGCTCGGCCCGCGTCCGGCGGGAGTCCTACGTCGGGCCGTGGTTCCCCGAGCCGCTGGTGAGCGACCCGTACGCCGACCCCGAGCGGGCGGCGGAGCTGGCCGACTCGGTGTCGATGGCGGCCCTGCTGCTGCTCGAGCGGCTCACCCCGCCCGAGCGCGCGGTCTTCGTGCTGCGGGAGGTGTTCGGGTTCGGCTTCGCGGAGATCGCGTCGGCGGTGGGGAGCTCGGAGGCGGCGTGCCGCCAGCTTGCGGTGCGGGCGCGGCGCCACGTGGACGCCGGGCGCCCAAGGTTCCACGCCAGCCGCAGGGAACAGGAGGAACTGGCCGCGCGGTTCTTCGGCGCGCTCACCGACGGCGACGTCGACGGCCTGCGCGAACTGCTCGCCGCCGACGTCCACCTGTCCACGGACGGCGGCGGCAAGGCCCCGGCGCTGCCCAGGAGCATCATCGGCGCCGGCCAGGCGGCCCGGGTGCTCGCCTCGTTCTTCCCCGTCCTCGCCCGGATCGACGTGACGTTGCAGCCGCACGACGTGAACGGCCAGCCGGGCGCGATCTTCCGTGACCGGGACGGCAAGGTCCTGTTCACCCTGGCGCTCGACATACTCGGCGGGCAGATCCAGGCGATCCGCTCGGTCAGCAACCCGGACAAGCTCGCGCACGTGGGGCCGGTGGCGGACGCCTGGGCGCTCGCCCGCGAGGCGAACCAGGCCCGCCGGCCCGCTGGCTGAAGCGAACGCCCCGGCCGTCCCTCCGCAATAGCAGGGTGGGAGGTGGCGGTGAGCCGGGCGGAGGTGGCGGTGAGCCGGGCGGGAGGTGGCGGTGAGCCGGGCGGGAGGTGGCGTGGACACCGACGACGCGATGCTGATCGAGCGGTCCGTGCGGGGCCGTCCCGACGCGTTCGTGGAGGTTGTCCGGCGTCACGAGGCGGCCGTTCACGCGTTCCTGGCCCGCCGGGCCGGGCGCCAGGCCGCCGACGACCTGCTCGGCGAGGTGTGGGTGCGGGCCTTCGCGGCGCGCGGCGGCTATGACACCGCCCGCGCCGGCGCCCGCCCCTGGCTGTACGGCATCGCCCGCAACGTGCTGCGCGCGCACTGGAGCGCCAGGCCGGACCCTGTCCGCGCCGCAGCGCCGGAATCAGCGGATCCGTGGGACGAGGTCGTGGAGCGCCTGGACTCCGCCGCGCGGGTGCAGACCCTGGTGTCGGCACTGCGTGCTCTTCCAGTGACGGAACGTGACGCGTTGTTGCTGGTCGCGTGGGAGCAGCTGACCCCGGCGGAGGCGGCGGTGGTGCTCGGTGTTCCGCAGGGAACCGTCCGCAGCCGTCTGCACCGGGCCCGGTCGGCACTGCGTCCCCTGCTGGAGGAGAAGTGACAGAAGACGTGACGGAACACGGCGACGGCCCGCTCCGCGCACTCGGGCGGGTCGAGCCGCCACGCCCGGCCGTGCTCGAGGCGGCCCGGGAGGCACTGTGGTCTGCGGTGGCCGCTGAGATGCTCGCCACGCAGCCGCCCGGCGGCTCCAGAACAGGCAGATCGGCGGGCCCGGAGCACAAGCGCCGCCACCAGGGTGGGCCAGGATCGTGAGCTCCGGCCCGGCCGCAGCACAGACCCCGCCACCGGGGCGAGCCCGGATCTCGAGCTCCGCCCAGCCTCCGCGGCGGGGCGGCTTGCTGTGGCACCGGAACTTCCGGCTGCTGTGGATCGGCGAGACGATCAGCGGCGCCGGCACCGCGATGGCCGCGACCGGGATGCCGTTGCTCGCGGTGACGGTCCTGCACGCCAGCACGTTCGCGGTCGCAGCGGTCACCGCCACCGCCTACCTGCCCTGGCTGGTGATCGGCCTGCCGGCAGGGGCCTGGGCGGACCGGCTGCCCGCCCGGCCGCTGATGATCGCCTGCGACGCGGTTTCTGCGGTGCTGTACGCGAGCCTTCCCGCCGCCGCGTGGGCGGGCGTGCTCACGACCGGGCAGGTCCTGGCGGTCGCGCTGCTCGCGGGGACCGCCAGCGTCTTCTTCGCCACCGCCTACCAGATCCTGCTGCCATCCCTGGTCGCGCCCGCCGACCTGGTGGAGGGCAACGCCAAGCTGCAGGGCAGCGCCGCGGTGGCGGCGATCGGCGGGCGGGGCGCGGCCGGCCTGGCCGCCGAGGCCGTCGGCGCGGCCAGCGCGCTGCTGTTCAACTCGGCGAGCTTCCTCGTCTCGGCGGCGTGCCTGCTGCCCATCCGCGCCGCGACGGCGCCGCACCGCCCCGACGCTCCGGCCGCGACGGTGCGCGCGCAGATCTCGCACGGGGTGCGGTTCATCGCCGCCGACCCTTACCTGCGCCCGCTGACCCTCTACGGAGCCGCCGCGAACCTCGCGTACTCCGGCAGCACGGCGCTGCTCGTGGTCTTCCTCGTCCGGGTTGCCGGATTCGGCGCCGCAGCCGTCGGCGGGCTGCTCGCCGCGGGCAGCATTGGCGGGGTGCTCGGTGCGTTCGTCACCCGGCGGCTGACCTGCTGGCTGGGCAGCGCCCGGGCTCTGCTGCTGAGCGTGCTGATCGCCGGGGGGTCCTGCCTGCTCATCCCCCTGACCGCGACCGGGCCCCGGGCCGTCTGCTACGTGGCCGGGTCGGCGGGGGCGTCCGCCGGCATCGCGGTGGGCAACATCGTCGTGGGCAGCTTCCGGCAGGCCTACTGCCCCCCATCGATGCTCGGCCGCGTCACCGCGGGCATGCGCGTCCTCGTCTTCGGCGGCATTCCGCTCGGCGCGCTGCTCGCCGGCTGGCTCGCGACCGCGATCGGCATCCGGGCGGCTCTGTGGGCCGTCCTGGCCTGCTTCGCTCTTTCCGGCACGTTGCTGCTGACTCCGGCGATGCTGTCGGAAAGATGCCTGCCCAGCTCATCACCGTGTTCACCAAGGTGCGGGAGGCTCGGCGCAACCAGTGAGCGGCTGCCCGTTCAGGGTGGCTTACACGAGTGCGATTCCGAGCGTCGATGTCGCATTTTCGCTAGACCTGGGGCGGGGCGGGGGCCGATGCTGGGCGGGTGCAGGACGACAGGGGGGACCGGGAGCGCCTGATCCGGGCGGTGCGGGCCAAGGACGCGCGCTTCGACGGCTGGTTCTTCATCGGAGTGGTCACGACCGGGATCTACTGCCGGCCCAGCTGCCCGGTGGTGCCTCCGAAGCCGGAGAACATGCGCTTCTACCCGAGTGCCGCGGCAGCCCAGGGGGCCGGGTTCCGCGCCTGCAAGCGGTGCCGGCCGGACGCCAGCCCGGGGTCGCCGCAGTGGAACGAGCGTGCGGATCTGGTGGCGCGTGCCATGCGGCTGGTCGCCGACGGGGTGATCGACCGTGACGGTGTGCCCGGGCTCGCGGCCCGGCTCGGCTACAGCGTCCGGCAGGTGGAACGGCAGCTGCTCGCCGAGCTGGGCGCCGGGCCGCTGGCGCTGGCCAGGGCACAGCGGGCGCAGACCGCCCGTCTGCTGATCGAGACCAGCGCGCTGCCCATGGGCGACATCGCGTTCGCGGCCGGCTTCGCCAGCATCCGCGCCTTCAACGACACCGTGCGCGAGGTGTTCGCGCTCTCCCCCACCGAGCTGCGCCGGCGTGCGGGCCCGGGGCAGTCGGCGGCCGCGGCGGGCTGGCTGTCGCTGCGGCTGCCGTTCCGGGCTCCGCTGTTCCCCGACAACCTGTTCGGCCACCTGGCGGCGACCGCCGTGCCGGGGGTCGAGGAGTGGCGCGACGGGGCGTACCGGCGCACGCTGCGGCTGCCACACGGGCGGGGCATCGTGGCGCTGCGGCCGGGGCCGGAATACATCGGGTGCCAGCTGTCCCTGACCGACCTGAGAGACCTGGCGATCGCGATCAGCCGGTGCCGGCGGCTCCTCGACCTGGACGCCGACCCGGTCGCCATGGGTGAGGTTCTGGGCGAGGATCCGGCGCTGGGGCCGCTGGTGCGCAAGGCGCCGGGGCGCCGTGTGCCGCGCACGGTCGATCCCGCCGAGTTCGCGGTCCGGGTGGTGCTCGGCCAGCAGGTCTCGACCGCGGCCGCGCGCACCCACGCCGCGCGGCTGGTGCTCGCGCACGGCGAGCCCATCGACGACCCGGCGGGCGGCCTGACCCATCTGTTTCCCGCCCCGGCGGCGCTCG
>JASHQP010000054.1 GCA_030039095.1 Streptosporangiaceae bacterium | reverse complement strand
GCCTCCGCATCCATCCCGCGCGCCGCAGGTGCCGGAAGCTGTCCCGCCGGACGCCGCATCGGCTCCATCGCGGGCGCCTGGACGTCAGATGCCGGGCAAGCCCGGCGGCCGGACACCGGCAGGAACGCGATTCCGCGCCGAACGCCTCCTGGCTGGCGAACCGCCGCGCGGCCGCCCGCCCCTGGCACCTCACGCGTCGCCACGGCACAGATGCCCGGCGCACAGTTCGCATGTAGTCGGGTTCCTCTCTCATGGCTCGGCGCTTAGCACCGGCCACGGCCGACGTCGCTTACTAGAGTCGCAGGCCGCCCCGAACGTGACCTCGCCCGCGAAACAGCCTGAGCGAACCTCCCGTGCCTGCGCGTTTCCTCCCGGCGACACGGAAACTACGATCCTGGCCGAGCCGCGCTAGTACCCCCCACGCAGGCAGACGCCCGCGGCATATCAGGCGCGGACGGTGCTGCGCGGATTCCGGCGGGGGTGAAGCTTCCGCTCATGCTGACCGTCCGGTGCTGCGGCTGGTTCCGAACATCTCGTCGAGAGTGACAGGATGCAAGCCGCGGGCAGCCACGGTCTCGGCGAGCTGGCGGAAGATCCCGGTAACCTCTGGGTAGTTAGCGTGACCGAGCATGACCACGCCGGGATGCAGGTACTGCCTGGCCAGGGCGAGGATAGTCCTGGGCCTGATCGGGGTGGAATCGCCGTAGCTGCCGTTCCACATCAGCACATTGGTGTAGCCCATCGAGGCCGCGAGCTCGCTGGTGCGCTCGTCATAGGCACCGTAGGGCGGGCGCCACCAAGGGCGGGCGGTGATTCCGTAGGTCTGCTCGATCCATTCCTCGTTCTGCTCGAGCTGCGCGGTGACCTGGGCATCGGAGAGTTCGGTAAGCCACCAGTGGTTGAAGGTGTGGTTGCCGATCTGCACTTGCCCGGCTTCGATGAGGGGCTTGAGGGTCTTGGCCAGCGGGGTCCAGATCTCGCCGTAACAGCCGTTGGGGTTGAACGTGATGTGGATCCCGGTCGCCTCGGCGAGGGTGGCGTACGCCTGCGCGCACTCGGCGCAGAAGCCGTCATCGATCGTGATCGCTACCTGTCTGGCCGCGACGGCCCCGGGGGGGCCCTGCCAGAAGACCTGCGACGGCCCCGGTGCCGGCGGTGGGATCGGCGGCGCCGGCGCGGGCGTGGTCGATGTAGCGGCGGGATGAGGGCTCGGGCGCGCCCTACCGACGACGGCAGCAGCGGCCCTCCCGGGCTTGGCGCTGGCGGTGTTGCGGGGGCTGTCGTCGCACCCGACGAGAACGCTGGCGAGACCGATACCTAGGAGGCCGAGAAGGGCGCGGCGGTCGATATCCAGGCAGTGCGGGCATGTCATGAGCTGATAGCTCCAGGGGACGAGACGGTCGGGCGCGAGACAGCTCGCAGCTACGACTGGTCCGCCCATCACCCTGGGTGCAGACTCCGCCCGCGGCAGCCTCGCCCACTAGAGCTGCAGGCCGCCGAGAACGTGACCTCTCCCCGAGAACCTGCCGCAGAGAATGTGCCCATCGTGCCGAAGGCGGCACCTCTGCGCAGACCCCGAACCTTGCCCGCGACGCGGTCGCCACGTCACTGCGGCTCCTGGGTCTTGCGGTCGCCAACGCCGATACCGGCGCGGGCGCGCTGCGGGCGGCCCGCGACGGAGGGTCCGATTTGGTGGTGCTGGATGTGATGCTGCCCGACACCGACGGGTTCGAGGTGGTGCGTCGGCTGCGCCACGACGTCTGCCAGGTACCTGTGATCTTCCTGGCCGCCCGGGACGCGCAGGCGGACAAGGTGACCGGGCTGACCATCGGCGGCCTGACCAAGCCGTTCGGACTGGAGGAACTGGCCGCCCGCGTGCTTACCGTGCTGCGCCGCGGCCGGCTGACCCTCGAGCCCAGCGCGAGCGGCTAGGAAGTCTGCCAGAACGCGAGGTGCACGCAGATGCAGGCAGGCCAGAGGGTGCAGGAACTATGGCCGCCGTACTCGTCGGCGTTTACGTTCGCGGAGGTGGCGGCCACGGCCAGGCTGCGCGACGTGTCAGCGACCGCGGGCGGGCTGCTGCTGTCCGACAGTGCCACCACGATCCCGCAGTTCGTCTCGCACCCGACCGGCCGGGCCGGGCAGCCGGGGGGAGCCGCTCACGGAAGGCAAATCACGGCTGCCTGCTGCTCCCCGCAACGCCTGGCCTGCGGATCCAGGTCAGTCCGGCGTAACGTCCGCCGGCGTCGCCGCGCCCGTCTGCCCGGCCGCTGCCCGCTCGTCGGCGGCCCGGCAGACTGCGCAGCGCTCGGGGCTGTGATCCCGGTCGAGAAATGCTGCTCCGGCCAGCAGCACGAAGTAGTGCATGATCTTGACAGGCCGCCGCTCGCGCCGGGCCGTGGCGAACAGGCCGGAGTGGGCGGACAGATGACACGCGAGGATACTGTGGCCGAGGCCATGCGCACGGCCGAATCCGCGGTAGGCGGCGGCGAAGTCCCGCCGCTCCAGCGCGGCAAGGCCGCCGGCCATCGCCGCTTCCCACGCGACCGCCGCGGTGCCGGCCGGGCGAGTCTGACGACTGGTCATGGTTCCTCCGTTCGTTTCGGTAGTGACGCAGCGCTGCGCGGGGCCGCGCATCGGTGACGGTCAGGAGCTGGCGTTGGCTGGCGGGGTGGCGGCAGCACCGGGTCCGCCAGCAGCAGAATCGGCAAGCTCGGAACCGATCGGCGCTTCCGCGCCCGCGCCTGGACAGCAGGTAGCGCGTACGGGTGGGTCCCCGCGTACCTCGGCGGGCAGCCGGCGGTACAGCACGGCCAGCACGACGAACTCGGCGACGTTGAGAACGGCCTTGCCGGCGATGTTGACCGGATCGTGCAGGCCGGTGGCCACGAAGCCGGCGACCGCCTGGACGACGAGCGCCCCGGCACACGCCGCCATGAGTCGCCGCGCGGATGGCGGCGGCCGGTCCACGACCCACCGCACGGCCCGCGCCACCGCGGCGGCGATGATTACCAGCGGTACCTCGAACGGCAGCCAGCTCAGCGCGTCCTGGCTCGTGGCGACCAGCAGGATCGCGAACCAGAGCAGCGCCGCGACCGCAGCGATGAACCCGAGCGAGCGCGGACCAGGCAAAACCCCAAGCCGCAGCACAGCCCGCCGGGCACCTGCGGCAGGGCCGGAGTCCGGTGCGCCCGAGACCTCAGCGGTTCGCTGACCCGCCGCGAGCGCTCCCGGGGCGAGCCGCCCGGTGGCGTACCGCGACGCGGCAAGCCGGGCGGAAGCGATCAGGGCAACGACCAGCACTGCCACGCCGGCCATCTGGACCGGGTGCACGCGGGCCGGGATGCCGAACGCGCTTTTCTGCAGCACGGTGTACCAGGCAACGCCGACGGCGGCGGCGTTGACCACGTAGACCACCCCGGCGACGGACAGGCCGGGCCGGTGCAGCCAGGGCCGTCCGCGCCGGGCCGGGAACAGAGTCTCGGTCAGCGCGACCGGGATGCCAATGCTGAAGACCGCGTGGTAGCCCGCGTTGAAGACGGCGTACGTCCAGTACACGCCGCCGGCGACGCCGTAAGGATGCGGGAACAGCCGCGGGGTGAGCCAGGTCGGCTCCAGCAGCCCTTCTTCGATGGCCCCGTAGGCGAGACCGAGCAGGAGCACCGACGGCCAGCCGCCGCCCCAGCGGACAACCGCCTCGCGGATGACGATTGCCCCGCAGCCGTACAAGCCGACCTGGAACAACAGCCCAGGAGCCTGAGTGACCGAGGTGGTGCCCCAAAGCAGCTCGGCGATGACCGGGGATGCGAGCAGCAGGAACAGAACCGGTCGCGCGCGGCCGGTCCCACCAGCCTTCTTTTCTCTTGGCATGTAAGCATTTTAGCTTACGATCTAAGATACTTGCCAGGCTAAGATGGTCTCCGTGACCAATGAGCCCGATACCAGCGTCGATCAGGCCGCCGCCACCGCTGACCTGGGCGAGATCGTGGGCCGGGAGCTGAGCACTGCCATCGTCGTCTTTCACGAGGCCGTCGGCCGCAAGCTCGGCCTGTCGGCAACCGAGCGGAAGATCCTCGATGTCCTGACGCGCACGGGCCCGTCGACGGCCGGCCAGCTCGCCGAGCACACGGGCTTGACCAGCGGGGCGATCACCGGGATCGTCGACCGGCTCGCGCACGCCGGGTACGTCAGCCGGGACGCAAACCCGGCCGATCGCCGCAGCGTGATCGTGAGCCGCCGGGCAAGCCCGCGCCTCGATCGGCTCAGGCCGGAGATCTTCGGCCCTCTGGGCCAGGCCATCACCGATCTGTCCGGGAAGTACACGCAAGCCGAGCTTGGCGCGATCGCAAGTTACCTGACAGGGCTCACCGAGATCCTCCGCGAGCAGACCGAGCGCATCAGCACCAACGCCCGTCCCCGAAGCCACAGGACCCGGCGCGACGAAGGGGTCGAGCTCCGGCGCCAGCAGGTCCAGTCCCGGCGGGATGAAGCACAGGCTTGCCGGGAAGAGCACCGGGCCCGCCGGGAAGACCGCCACGCCCAGCAGTGAGGCCCACAGGACAGACCGCGCCGTTGCTTAAACCCCGCCAGCCACTGCGGCGAGGCCACTCTCAAACTGACGGTCCAGACGAGCAGCATCCGCTCTGGCTCTGGGGCAAGGCCCCCGACCTGGGTAACTTCCGCCGCAAGGTACTGGCCACCCCCGGCTTCGTCACCGAGGCGCTCCGCTCCCCCGATGCCGCCGCCGGGCCGACCGGGGGACGCCCGCCGCTGCTGTACCGCCGCAGCGACGCGGTTACCTTGCACCCGCCGATGCTCAGGCCCGCGGAAGGGAGCCACGATGACCCAGCCTGACCAGGGCGAGTGGCTGGTCCGGGCCGTCAACCACGGTGGCGACAGTGACAGCACCGGCGCGATCTGCGGCAACCTGCTCGGTACGGCCCTCGGCGCCGCCGCAATCGACCATGACCTTGTCGAGGGCCTGGAAGGCAGCTCCATCATCAGCCAGGTCGCCGACGACCTGCACGACGTGTTCGCCCTCGGCCAGCCTCCGTCAGCGCAGCGGTATCCGGCCGGCCAGGAAGAAGGCAGCTATCCAGATCTCGAGATCACGGGACCCGGTGTCGGTGATGGCTTCTACGCCATTGACATCAAGGTGGCTCAACGCAAGATCCTCGAGAAGAGCCCGCCCCGGCAGACCCAGAGCCGTATCACGCTGTACACGGGCAACACCTACTTCGCCTACCCGACTCTCCACTGGGACGGGACCTTCCGCCCATTCGCCGACTATGCCCAGCACCTGGACATCCTCGGGATCTACACGCTCAACCAGGCCAGCGCATCGCGAGTTGACGACCTGGAACTCGTCGTCCAGGAGCCGTGGCGGATCGGGAGCAAGAAGCGTTCGTCGACCACCCGCGAGTACATCGGGGCAGTTCTCGGGCTGGATGACCTGCGGAAGGGCCGGGGCGAGTTCAAAACCGAGGCCGAGTTCTACAAGCATTGGCGAGGCTTCAATTTCCGGATCGGCCGCAGTGTCCAGATCCAGCTCAACAAGCTCCTGGCCCAGCAGAACCAGGGATCACCGAAGGCCTAGACGGCCGCCTTCGCCCCGTGCGGTGCGTCGGGGCGCTTCTGTCACTGGGCCATGCCATCCTGGCTGGCATGACGGATGGACCGGTGGCGATCTCCCTCTTCTCGGGGGCGGGCGGACTTGATCTTGGGATCGAAGCCGCCGGTTACCGCGTGACGGCCGCGGTGGAGCACGACACCGACGCCGCCCTCACCATGGAGAAGAACTTCCACCACCTGGCCTCGCCGGTCATCCGTCGCGACATCCTCCAGGTCCCGACGCGGGAGATCCTGGAGCGCGCGGGCCTCAGGCCGGGCCAGCCGCCGGACCTTCTGGTGGGCGGGCCACCGTGTACGCCGTTCTCGAAGTCCGGGTTCTGGCTGGAGTGGAAGCGGGCCGGGCTCGATCCGGATGCCAGCCTTCTCCAGGCCTACACGCGCGTCCTGGCCGAAGCCAAGCCGCGGGCCTTTATCTTGGAGAACGTCTACGCACTGACGTACAAGAACAAGGCCAGCCGACCGGCCTACGAGCGCCTACTTCGCGAGATCTGCGAAGCTGGTTACAGCTTCGACGCCAAGGTTCTCAATGCCGCCGACTACGGCGTCCCCCAAGTGCGGCCGAGGCTGTTCATTGTGGGAGTGCCCAGAGGCGCCGAGGTTCCCGAGTTGCCGGAGCCGAGCCACACCGGTATGTGGGAGCGGCGGATCTCCGGCGGTGGGACTACGCCCCATGTGACGGCCGGGCAGGCTTTGGCGGAACTCGAGAGTGATCCCGAACCTGGCGAGGTGCTGCGCGGCCAGTACGGCCGTCTACTTCCTGGCATCCCGCCAGGTGAGAACTACCTGCACTACACCTCTGAGCGCGGTCATCCTGAACCTCAGTTCAAGTGGCGCAGCCGGTACTGGTCCTTCCTCTTGAAGCTCGACCCTGACCGGCCGTCCCCGACGATCCAGGCCCAGCCGGGCCCCAACGTCGGACCCTTCCACTGGGACAACCGGCGCCTGCGGGTGGGCGAAATCAAGAGGCTGTTCACGTTCCCTGATGAGTTCGACCTGGTCGGGAGCCGTGCCAGCATCCAGGCTCAGTTGGGAAACTCCGTGCCGCCCCTTCTAGCTAACAAGGTCGCCGCACAAGTCATATCTAAAGTTTGCACTTAACAGATCGGAGTTCTGTCGTGACCGCCAGGGTGACATCCTGCGTTTCTGTCACGGCACCGCCGAGTACGTGCCGCCTGAGTTGCCCGGGGCCCACCGCGGCTGCCTAGGGCGGGGCAATGAGAACCAGCCACCGGACCGAACCGGGCCACTTGACCGCGATAGCTGCGCGCTAGCGAAGGCCGTCCTCCTCGGGCTCCTGGCGGCTCCTACAAGTAAAGGTTGCTTGACATTCGCACGGATGTAAAGGTACCTTGACATCATGCGGAATCGGGTAAGGGAGCGGCGCACCCAGCGGGGACTGTCCCAGGCTGAGCTGGCGGCGGCGCTCGGCGTGTCGCGGCAGACGGTGATCTCTATTGAGAGCGGCCGGTATCTGCCGTCGCTGCCGCTGGCGTTCGCGATCTCCCGGTTCTTCGACCTGCCGGTCGACAAGATGTTCGACCCGGACGATGAGGAGGCGGGCAGATGATGAGCTTCATTCGGCCTCGCTGGCGCAGGCCCGCAGTAGTGATCCTTGCCGGGGCGGCATTCGCCGCGGCGTGGGGTGTCCGCGGCGGCCCGCACTGGCCGCTGTGGGCGACCCTGTTCGGGATAATCGCGCTCGCCCGGGCGCTCTGGATGTACGCGCTGAGCGGGGAAGACTCCGACGCGGGCGCGCTCGCGGCGTCCGTGGCCGATGAGCGCCAGAAGTCGCTCAGCCAGCGGTCGTGGGCCGTGAGCGGGCGGTCCGCCATGATCGCCGCTTTCATCGGCCTCACCGTTGCGGTCGCGGTCAAGGCCAGCTGGTGGTGGCCGTTCCTGGCCATCCTGGCGGTCACCAGCGTTGGCTACCTGCTGGGCATCGCGGTCTATCAGGCACAGTCGGGAGACTGACCGGAACGCCACGGACGGCGGGCGGGTCTGCCGCCTTGGCGGAGGGCCCGAGCGTTCGGCCTGGCGTGGTGAACAAGCGCTTGGTGCGGTTTGCCTCGTACATTTTCGGAGGAGGCGAACGAGGAGGGCGACGCGCTGGACGGCGACGGCCGGCTGACACAACCCAGTAACCCGCGGGTAAGCGCGCACTGACCGCGCAACGGCCCAGAAACGCGATCCAAGCAAGCGTTTGGTAGGTTGCCGGGTAGGATGACGAGGAACAGGACCGGTATCGCGCTGCGGTCGCGGCTTACTATATCGCCGGAGGTCTGCAGATGGCAGAAGTCCAGGACCGGCGCGAGCTGATCCTCTCCACCGCCGCGGAGATGTTCGCCCGCAAGGGACTTCGGGCGACCACGGTGCGCGGCATCGCCGACTCCGTCGGCGTGCTGTCGGGCAGCCTGTACCACCACTTCCCGTCCAAGGACGCCATCGTCGACGAGGTGCTGAGCCGGTACCTCGACGAGATCAGGGCGCGGTACGCGGTGGTGCTGGCGAGCGGCAAGGGCCCGGCCGACAGCCTGCACGACCTCGTGGTCGCCTCGCTCGAGATAGCCGAGGAGCAGCCGCACGCCACCGCCATCTACCAGAACGAGGCCCAGTACCTGCGCGAGATCCCCGGCTTCGCCAGCATCCAGTCGGCGGCCGCCGAGATCCAGCAGACCTGGCTGCAGGTGATCGCCGCGGGCGTGGCCGACGGTGTCTTCCGCGATGACATCCCGTCGTGGGTGTTCTACCGGCTGATCCGCGACGCGGTCTGGCTGTCCATCCGCTGGCACCGGCCCGACGGCCCGTACTCCACGCACCAGCTGGCCGAGGATGTGACCGCACTGTTCCTGCACGGCTTCGCCGCGTCGGCGCACGCGCAGAAGAAGGCGGCCGGGCCGGGCGCGCAGGCCAGGGCCAAGCCGGGCAAGGCGGGCAAGGCCACCAAGCCCGCCAAGGCAGCCAAGGCATCGCGCTGATCCCTCAGGCTCGGCGCCAGCCGCCCTGGTCTTCCGAGCAAGCGCTTGGTACGGTCTGGGTATGCCCGAGGCCTACATCGTCGACGCCGTTCGCACCCCGGTTGGCAAGCGCGGGGGCGGGCTCGCCGCCGTGCACCCGGCCGACCTGGGCGGGGCCGTCCTGACCGCGCTGGTCGAGCGCACCGGGATCGACCCGGGAGCGGTCGACGACGTGGTCTTCGGCTGCGTGGACGCGGTGGGGCCGCAGGCGGGCGACATCGCGAGGACCGCCTGGCTCGTCGCTGGCCTGCCTGACCACGTGCCGGGCACCACCGTCGACCGGCAATGCGGCTCGTCGCAGCAGGCCGTGCACTTCGCCGCGCAGGCCGTCATGTCCGGGACCGCCGACGTCGTCGTGGCGGGCGGCGTGCAGAACATGAGCGCGGTCCCGATCTCCTACGCCATGATCGCGGGCCAGGCCCTCGGCTTCGCGGACCCGTTCCGCGGCTCGCCCGGATGGCAGCGCCGCTACGGCGACCAGGAGATCTCGCAGTTCCGTTCCGCGGAGATGATCGCCGAGAAGTGGGACATCAGCCGCGAGGACATGGAGCGGTTCGCGGTGACGTCACACGAGCGGGCGCTGCGCGCCGCCGCCGAGGGCCGTTTCGGCCGGGAGATCGCGCCGGTGTTCGGCCTGGCCGCCGACGAGCCGCCGCGCCAGCCGGACTGGGCGAAGATCCGGTCGCTGCCGGCCCTGATCGAGGGCGGGCGGCTCACCGCGGCGGTGTCCAGTTCGATCGCGGACGCGGCCGCCGCGCTGCTGGTGGTCAGCGAGGCCGGGCTGCGCGCGCACGGGCTGACCCCGCGCGCCCGGATCCACCACATGTCCGTCCGCGCGGCGGATCCGGTATGGATGCTGACCGCGCCGATACCGGCGACGGCGCACGCGCTGGCCAAGACCGGGATGACGCTGGCCGACATCGACCTGGTCGAGATCAACGAGGCGTTCGCGTCGGTCGTGCTCGCCTGGGCCGCCGAGACCGGCGCCGGCACCGACCGGGTGAACGTCAACGGGGGCGCGATCGCGCTCGGCCATCCGCTCGGCGCCACCGGGGCCCGGCTGATGACCACGCTGCTGCACGAACTCGAGCGCACCGGCGGCCGCTACGGCCTGCAGACCATGTGCGAGGGCGGCGGCCAGGCCAACGTCACGATCATCGAGCGCCTGGCCTGAGATGGACATCCCGGCCCCCTCGAGGCATGGCGGCCCGGTCGAGTTCACCGGCCGGGCGGTCATCGTCACCGGCGGCACCCGCGGGATCGGCCGGGCCATCGCCGAGGCCTTCCTCGCCGCCGGGGCCGACGTCCTGGTCTGCGGGCGCACCGAGCCCGGGAACCTGCCCGCGGCCGGCGGGCGCCAGGCGGTGTTCACCGCCGCCGACGTCCGCGACGCGGCACAGGCCGCAACCGTGACCAGGGCCGCCGTCGACGCGTTCGGGCGGCTCGATGTGCTGGTCAACAACGCCGGCGGGTCGCCGAACGCGGACGCGGGTACGGTCTCGCCGCGGTTCGTCGAGCGGATCGTTGCGCTGAACCTGCTCGCGCCGTTCTACGTGTCCCAGCCGGCCAACGCCGTCATGCAGCGGCAGGACGGCGGCGGCTCGATCATCAACATCGGCAGTGTGTCGGCGCACCAGGCGGCGCCGCTCAGTGCCGCCTACTCGGCGGCCAAGGCCGGCCTGGTCCAGCTGACCCGGTCGCTGGCGCTGGAGTGGGCGCCGAAGGTCCGGGTCAACCACATCACCGCCGGGCTGGTCATGACCGAGGACGCAGCGCAGCACTACGGCCAGGACGGGGGGGCGTCGGTCGCGCGGGCGATCCCCATGGGCCGGATGGCGACGCCGGCCGACGTTGCGTCCGCCTGCCTGCTGCTGGCCTCTCCCCTGGCCTCGTACGTCACCGGTGCCGATCTGGCCGTGCACGGCGGCGGTGAGATCCCGGCCCGGTTCCTGGCCGCGCGCGACGCCGACGCCGCCCAGAATTAGCGACCCGCCAGGGCGAGGCTCAGCCGGCGGCCTCGGCCAGCGGCAGGATCAGGGTGAACCGGGCGCCCTGGCCTGGCTCGCTGGCCAGCTCTATGCTGCCCCGGTGGGCGCGGGCCAGTTCGGCGGCTACCGCCAGGCCGATGCCGCTGCCGGCGGTGCCCGCTGCCCCGGTGCCGCGCCACAGCCGGTCGAACACGTGGGGCTGGTCGGCGGGGGCAATTCCCGGCCCGCTGTCGCTGACCTCCAGCCTGGCCTTG
>JASHQP010000571.1 GCA_030039095.1 Streptosporangiaceae bacterium | reverse complement strand
GTCTGTGCGGAGTAGGTACGGGCGGAGTAGTACCCACTCCGCACAGAGCGGGCCGCCGGGATTCCCCCGGAACCGTGGAGACATCGACCCCGACGTGCCGCGCTAGCGGATGCCGGTGGTCGAGGTCGAGAGGGAGCGCGGGTCGCGGCGGCGCCAGGCGCCGCGGGCGGCGAGGGTGAGGAACCGGTCGACCGCGGCGTTGAACAGGCCGGGCTCCTCCAGATTGGCCGTGTGACCGGTCTGGGGGAGCACGACAAGCCCGGAACTCGGGATCGTGCGCTTGAGCATGAGCGCGGGCTCGAGGCAGCCCTCGTCCTCGTCGCCGACCACGATCAGGACCGGCGCGGTGATCCTGGCCAGTTCGTCTCGCAGCGCATACAGCGACGGCCGGGCGGCCTGGACGCCCCGCATGGTCCGCGCCGCGCCCTCCGCCGAGTGCCCGGCCAGCGTCGCCGCGAACTCGGCCCAGCCGCGGGGGTTCTTGTTCTGGAACTGCACCCGCGCCGGGCCCTCCGCGTACCAGCGGGCGACCCGCGACGCGCCCTCCGCCTCGAACGCGTCCGCGATCTTCTCGCTCTCTGCCCGGAACGCTTCACGCCGGTCCGGATGAGCGCCGTAACCGGCCCCGGCGACCACGGCCGACCTGACCCGGTCCGGGTGACGCATCAGCAGGTGCAGCGTGGCGAACCCGCCCATGGACAGCCCGACGACGTGGGCACGCTGCACCCCGACCGCGTCGAGCACGGCGATCGCGTCGGCGACCGCGCGGTCCTGGCTGTACGCGGCGGGGTCTGCGGGGACATCCGACGGCGGGTAGCCGCGCGCCGCGTACGTGATGCAGCGGTAGCTCGCCGAGAAGTACCGGACCTGCGGCTCCCAGCTGCGGTGATCACCGGCGAACTCGTGCAGGAACAGCAGCGGCTCGCCGGTCCCGGTGATCTCGGTGTGCAGGGCGACGCCGTCGTCGGTGCGGATCTGGGGCATGGCTTGCCTTCCGGTCGGTGGGATGACGGCAGGCCGGCGGTCAGGGCCCGGTGGCGCGCTCGGCGCCCATGATGTGCTGGTGCGTCAGCGCGCTGGCTGCGTCCGCGTCCCCGGCGCGCAGCGCGCCCAGGATCGCGTCGTGCTGGCGCGCCGACTCGGCGTGGGTGCGCTGCACCTGGGGGCCGCCCTGCAGCGACGCCCACAGCAGCCGCATCAGTGACATCAGCAGGGGGCTGCGCGAGTACTGGTACAGCGTGAAGTGGAATTCCCGGTTGAGCTCGGCGTAGCGGGGGTCGCCGTCGGCCAGGGCCCGCATCTCCTCGTTCAGCCGCCGCATCTCCGCCAGCCCTGCCTCGTCGATCTTGTGCGCGGCGAGCGACGCACCGAGCGACTCGAGCGCGGCGCGGATCTGGAAGTTCTCCTCGACCGGCCCGTCGTCGGGCATCACGACGGTGAACCCGCGGTGGGTGTCCCCGATGACCAGTCCCTCGGACTCCAGCCGCCGCATGGCCTCGCGCACCGGGGTCTGGCTGACCCCGAAGCGCTGCGCCAGGTCCCGCTGGCGCAGTTGCTGGCCGGCGGTGAGCTCGCCGGTGATGATCAGCTCGCGGATCAGCGCTGCCACCATGTCGGTCTTGCTGACGTAGCCCACCGGCCCGCGGCCGATGGCCACCGGCGCGCCGCTGTCCGGAACCGTCATAACCGGGTACCTTCCGTGCTTGCGCGGGGCAGGGCGGGCCCGCAGACCGGATACTGCCCCAGATTTGCCCGCGCGGAGGCCGACAAAGCTGGTGCGCCAGCGGCGGCTAGGGACTGTACGCGGGCCGCGGTGAGCGGCAGTTTCCCGACGCTGCCGGGCAGGCCGAGCGCGTCCCGGACGGCGCTGGCCAGCACCGCGCCCGCGGCGCTGATCCCGCCCTCGCCGGCGCCGCGCACGCCCAGCGGGTTTCCCGGCGCGGGCGACTGCTGCGTGACCAGCACGTCGAACGGCGGCACCTCGGCGGCGGTCGGCATGCGGTAGTCGATGAACGTCGTCGCCTGCGGCTGCCCGGCCTCGTCGTAGACGAACTCCTCGAGCAGCGCGCCGCCGATGCCCTGCGCGGCGCCGCCGCGCAGCTGCCCCTCGACCAGCGTCGGGTTGACCGCGCGGCCCACCTCGTAGGCCACCAGGTAGCGCAGCACCCGCACCAGGCCGGTGCCGGCGTCGACCTCGACGACCGCGATGTGCACCCCGTACGGATACGTCATGTGCGCGACGTCGAACCGGCGGCGCGCGGAAAGACCCGCAGGCTCGCCGGGCCGCAGATACCTGCTGGCCGGGGCCGCGGCCCTGGCCACGTCGGCGAGCGCGACCGAGGCGGCGGGATCACCGCGCACGCTGACCGTGCCGCCGCAGACGGTCAGGTCGTCCTGCGCCACCTCCAGCATGCGCGCGGCCAGCTCGCAGACCCGCTCGCGCACCGCGTGCGCGGCCGCGTGCACCGCGTTGCCCGCGACGACCGTGGTGCGCGACGCCCAGGAGCCCATGCCGAACGGCTGCAGGTCGGTGTCGCCGCAGACCACGCTCACCGCGTCCAGGCCGACGCCGAGGGCGTCGGCGGCGATCTGCCCGAGCACGGTCTCCACGCCCTGGCCCAGCGACGTGCCCCCGGACAGCACCCGCACCATCCCCCCGGCGCTGACCTGCACGTCCGCGGTCTCCTGCGGGCCAAGGCCGCTCTTCTCCAGGAACATGGCCACGCCGAGTCCGCGCAGCCGCCCGTCCCGCCGGCCGGCGTCCACCGCGCCGGGGTAGCCCAGCCGCGCGGCCTCGCCGACCGCCGCGTCCAGCAGCCCGGGATAGTCGCCGGCGTCGAGCACCATGTCGGTGTCCAGCGTCGTGATCGCCCGCCGGTGCGGCAGCTCGGCGGCGCACAGCAGGTTGCGGCGGCGCAGCTCGAGCCGGTCGATCCCGAGCTCGGCCGCCGCGACGTCGAGGAGCTGCTCGCGGGCCGTGGTTCCCTCGAACCGGCCCGGCGCGCGGTAGGTGCCGCACGGGGTCTTGTTCGTCAGCACCACCCGGATCCGGCCGGAGTAGGCGGGCACCCGGTACGGCCCCGGCAGCATCGCCACGGTCAGCTCGGGCACCGTGATCCCGTGCGTCCGGCAGTACGCGCCGTTGTCGTGCAGCACGTCGTCGCGCAGCGCGGTGATCATGCCGTCGGCGTCGAACGCGGCAGCGATCCGGTGTGACTGCTGCCGCGAGTGGTTGACCGCGACCAGGTGCTCGGCCCGGTCCTCGGCCCACTTCACGGGCCTGCCCAGGGACCGGGCCAGCCATGGCACGAGGAAGTCCTCCGGGTAGAACTCACCACGCACGCCGAACCCGCCGCCCGCGTCGACCGCGGGCACGTGGATGAGGGTCTCGTCGACGCCCAGCAGCGACGCCAGCACGCCGCGGTTGAACGCGGGAACCTTGGTCATGCCGAAGATCGATATGTCACCGGTGCGCCGGTCCACGTCGGCGAGCAGTGCCCGGGGTTCCAGTGGCACCGCGGTGTGCCGGCCGATCTCGATTTCGGTCTCGACGATCTGGACAGCCCGCCCGAACGCGTCGTCGACATCTCCGTATCCCAGCGTGAAGTCGGCGGCGACGTTCCCGGCGGGGAACAGCCGGGGCGACCCGGGCTCCGCCGCGGTCGCGGCGTCCAGCACGGCCGGCTCCTCGTCGATGTCGATGTCGACCAGCTCGGCGGCGTCCTCGGCGGCGTACGGGTCGTCGGCGACGACCACGGCGACAGGCTCGCCGACGTAGCGCACGACGTCGGCGGCGAGCACCGGCTGCAGGAACCCGCTCAGGTCGATGCCCTGCAGCGGCAGCCGGACCGGGATGACCAGGCCCGGAGGCAGGTCGGCGGCCGTGACCACGGCGACCACCCCGGGGGCTCCGGCGGCGTCCCGGACACCGACCGAGCGCAGCCGGCCGTGCGCGACGGGGGAGCGGACGACCCGGGCCCAGCACTGCCCGCTCGCGCTGAAGTCGTCGCCGAACCGGCCGAGGCCGCGCAGCAGCCTCGGGTCCTCCTTGCGCGCC
>JASHQP010000570.1 GCA_030039095.1 Streptosporangiaceae bacterium | reverse complement strand
CGCCCGGTGCGTCTTGGGAGCGTTGACAGCAGCGGTCAGGACGCGGCCGCTGCCGGAGAGGCCCGCCCGAAGCGCTGCAGCGCGGACCTGAAGTGCTCGAGCATCGCGTTGCGCGACCCGTCGACGTCCCTGGCCTTGATCGCGGCCACCAGGTTCTCGTGGTGCCGCTGTATCTGGGCCCATTCGTCTGGGGTCGCTATCTTTCCCCCGGCCGTCATGGTCTGGATTGCCACGTGCCGCAGGGCGTCGGTGAAGGCGGACAGCAGCGCGTTGTGGGCGGACCGCGCGATCGCCAGGTGAAGCTGAAGGTCGAGGCCGGCGTACCGTTCGGCGTCGAGCGTTATTCCCTTCATCTCACCCACCAGCCGCTCGAGTTCCGCCACCTCCGTGTCGGTGCGGTTCTCCGCGGCCAGGCTGGCCGCTTCGACCTCGAGTCCCTCGCGCAACTGCAGCACGCCCAGAGTGCTGACCCCCTGGATGGTCACGGCCCACTCGAGCAGCGTGGTCAGGCCGTACGAGCCGACCGGGCAGATCGTGGTACCTTTCCCGTTGGCGGTCACCAGGACGCCCAGCGCGGTCAGCGAGCGAATGGCCTCGCGGATGAGCGGGCGGCTGACGCCGAGTTGCCGTGCCAGCGTAAGTTCGGCGGGCAGCATGTCGCCAGGCTTGAGGTCATTCTCCTGGATGTGCTCCACAATCGCGCGAGTCACCTGATCCCCCAGTGTGGTTTTCACCAACCGCCTGTGGTGTGACTGTTCAGCCACCGACTCGCCTTCCTCGCCGCGAGAGACACTTCTCCGCACTATCTCAGATTAAATATGACCTGTCTGACTGTCAAGCAGCATCTAATTTGAGTGACTCCAGAGAACGCAGCACATTAGTGAGTTCCTGAAGGTGTTCGGGTGACACGGCGGTCAGCGGCGGCACGGGATCGCCGACGCCGGAGCCTATCAGCAGGTTCAGCGCGGCCTTCATAACCGAGAACCAGTGCGGCTCGTCACCTTTACCGATACCGGCGAACTCCAGCCTGACCAGCGGCAATAGGCGCTGCCATTCCCCTCGCGCCGCCGTGAGATCCCCGGCAATGGCGATCGCCTCATACAGCCGCCGCGCCGCCCGCGGCGCGATGCTCGGTATGCCCGAGATCCACCCGTGCGCGCCGTAGCACAGGCCCTCGAACGCGACCGTGTCCACGCCGACGTAGACCGTGAAGTCTTCGCCGCCGCCCTGCACCAGGTCGAAGATGGTGCCGGCTGCCGAGTCCGAGAACTTGACGCCGGCGAGCACCCCCTCCTCGTGCAGCTCGAGAATCTCCTCCGCGCGGAGTTCCATGCCAACGTTGATCACGTTGTGGTACAGCACGACCGGTATGCTCACGGCCGCCGCGACCGCCCGGTAGTGATCCATCACCTGCGTCCGGGTCGGCACCATGTAATAGGGCGGGACGATCAGCAGCACGTCGGCGCCGGCCTGCTCCGCGTGGACCGAAAGCTCGACGGTGCCCGCCGTCGTATAGTGATGCGTTCCCGCCAGCACCGGAACGCGCCCGCTGACCGCCTCGATCGCCGCCTCGAGGACCCGCTTCCGGTCGGCGATCTCCAGCGCGGCGAATTCGCCCGAGCTGCCCAGCGGCGAGATGCCGTCGACGCCCTGCTCGATGAGCCAGTCGATGTGCAGGGGCACCCTGTCGAGCGCGACACGGCCGGCGGCGTCGAACGGTGTCACGCTGGATGCCACGATGCCGTGCGGCAAGTTCCGGTCGGCTATCTGGTCAGGCACGGTCTGATTGCTCCTTATCGCCGTCGTCATCAGCTTCCATTGCGTCGAGGATTCCCTGGATGTAGCCGAGGGCGAAGGCACGGCCGCGATGCCCGTAGGCCGAATCGTTAACGAGGGCCGGGGTGTGATCGTCGAGGATGAAGCCGCTGAAACCCTGGTCGTGCAATTCCCGCAGAATCCGGGCTGGACGGTAATTGCCCTCACCGAGAAAGCACTCGACGAACGACGGCACCGTCCCCTTCACGTCCCGCAGGTGCACGTATGCGATTTTGTCCCGCGGCGCCAGGTAGCGGATCGCGCCGAGCACAGCGTCCTCCCCGCCCATCTCGGACACGGTGCCCAGACACAGCTCGATCGCGAACCCAGGTCCGGGGAACGTTCCGGCGGCCCGCTTCAGCGCGTCTACCGACCGGAACACCCTGGCGATGCCGCCGAGCGACGGGACCGGAGGGTCGTCGGGATGCAGCGCCAGCCGCACGCCCGCCTCCTCGGCGACACCGGAGAGCGCGCCGACGAAGTACTCGAATGACGCCCACATGTCCGCGTCGCTGCGCTCGGCCCCCAGGTCGAGCAGCCCGCCCCGGATCCACGTGTCCTTCTGGTCATCCGCGCGCAGGTCACGCCGGGCCACATAGATCGCGTCCGCGCTGCCCTCGTCGGAGGCGACCGAGAGGTCGAAGGCGGACACGACCGCGTGACCGCGACCGACCGGCGCCAGATCCGTCCGCCATACCGAGGCGGGCATCCAGTGGAAGCCGAGGATGGGGATGCCCGCGCCCCCGAGATTCCGGATGGTTTGCGCCAGGTTCTCGATCTCCTCGTCCCGGCCCGGCCCACCCAGCATGGCGTTCTCATAGAACTGGTTGGGCACGTTCTCGATGGCCTCGAGGCGCAGCCCGTGCGCCTCCACACGCTCCCGCAGCGCGACGAGGTCGGCGAGTTCCCACCGCTCCTCGCCCGGCAGGTCCGGCGTGTTGAGTTGTATTCCCTGCGCGCCGACCTGCCGGGCGAACGCCAGGTACTCGTCGGTCGCCCGGGCGGCCTGCCCGGCCGCGATCCGCATCGTCATTCGTCCACGTCCCCCTGGGCCGCCGCCGCGATCGCCCGTATTCGCATCCGCCCCTGCACCTGGTCGAAGTAGACCGCGAGCACCGTTGCCGCCCCGACGGCGACAAGCTGCACGAACGTGTTGATTCCCAGCAGCACGAAGCCGTTCTCGAGCACGCTGATGATCAGCGCGCCGACCACAGTGCCGAGGATCGACCCTTCACCGCCGCTGAGCGGGGTGCCGCCGATGACCACCGCCGCGATCGCGATCAGCAGATAAGAGCTTCCGGTCTCCGAGCTGGCGGTCTGGAAGTCACAGGTGCTGATGAACCCGGCCAGCCCGGCCATCAGCCCGGATATGACGTACAGGTACACGGTGAACCGGCGGACCGGCACTCCGGCCCGCACCACGGCCTCCCGGTTCGCGCCGATCGCGAAGATATACCGGCCGAACCGCGTTCGCGCCAGCACGAACGCGAAGATCAGCACGCAGAGGATCGTGAGCCAGACGATCCAGGCGACGACAGGGCCGTCGTTGCCGAACGTGAAGCTGCCCGGAGGCAGCGTCCCGATCGGGTACTTGACCGAGAGCCACTCGGCCAGGCCGAAGAACGCCCCCCAGCTACCCAGCGTGACGATCAGCGGACTGATGTTCAGGAACGAGATGATCAGTCCGTTGATCAGCCCGATGAGGCTGCCGACGATCGTCGTGATCACGCCGACGGCGATGACGATCAGGGCCCCGTTGCCGTGGCCGTGGTACATCTTCGTCATCAGGATCCCGGCGGTGAGGGCCGAGAACGCCAGGTTCGAGGCCAGCGAGATGTCGATGCCGCCGGAGATCATGACGAACGTCTCGCCGAGCGCGATGAGCAGGAACAGCGACGTGCTCGACGTGATGTTCTGGAACGAGATATTCGTGAAGAATCCCTGGCCTGTGACTCCGAACACGATGATCATCAGCACCAGGACGAGCACGACGGGCAGCCGGCCCCGCAGGCCGGCCGATACCAGGTCGCGCGTCATGGACGAGTTGGGTCCCTGCCGCACCCGCTCGCGCACGGAGGTCATACCGCAGCCGCCGATCCGACCATGAGGCCAAGTAGCTGCTCCTCGGTCACTTCGGTCACGTTCATGGTGGCGACCACCTTTCCGGCCCGCATGACGACGATGCGGTCGGCAAGCTCCATCACCTGCGGCAGGTTGTGCGTGACCATGCACACGGTCGTGCGCCGCTCCACGAAACCCCGGACCACCTTGGTGAACGCCGCGGTTTCCTTGGGGCCGAGCGCGGCCGTCGGCTCGTCGAGCAGGATCACCTGCGCCGAGAAG
>JASHQP010000569.1 GCA_030039095.1 Streptosporangiaceae bacterium | reverse complement strand
GACCCGGTGAAGGCCGACGGCAGCAGGGAGCCGAGCTCCAGCGGCCCGCCGTCGGCGTCGAGCAGAAGCCCGGGGCCACCGTGCTCGAGCAGCAGCTGCCGGCAGCGTCCGCACGGGACCAGGGGCGCACCGTCGCCGGCCACCACGCTGACCGCGGCCAGGCTCCCGCCGCCGCTCGCGTGCAGCGCCGACACCAGCCCGCACTCGGCGCACAGCCCCAGGCCGTACGAGGCGTTCTCCACGTTGCAGCCGGTCACGATCCGGCCGTTGCCCTCGCCGTCCCCCGCGACCAGGCCCGCGGCTCCGACGCGCAGCCGCGAGTAGGGGGCGTAGGCGCTCTGCGCCACGGTTTGCGCCGCCGCGCGAAGCGCGGGCCAGTCGATCCCCAACGTCGCCACTCCCGTCACATCCGAGGCCAGCCGCATGCGGTATCAAGCGCCAGGGTAGTGGCCGTGGCGCTCGGTCACGCCTTGACGTAGGGCTGGCCGTCGGCCTTGGGCGGCCGGACCTTGCCGACGAGGCCGGCCACGGCGATGATCGTGGCCACGTACGGTGCCATGTTCATGATCGGGGCGGGCAGCACCGGGTTCACCGTCGGGAGCACCAGGGCCATCTCCTCACAGAACCCGAACAGCAGCGCCGCGCCGAGCGCGCCGAGCGGGGTCCACCGGCCGAAGATCAGCGCCGCCAGCGCGATGTACCCGAAGCCCGAGCTGATGTCCGGGATGAAGCTGCCCACCGAGCCGATCGTCAGGTAGGCGCCGCCGATGCCCGCGACCAGCCCGCCGAGGATGACGTTGCGGTAGCGGATCCACAGCACATTGATCCCCACCGTGTCGGCGGCGGTCGGGTGCTCGCCAACCGCGCGGACCCGCAGGCCCCAGCGGCTGTGGAACAGCGCCACCTGGATCACGATGATCGCGACGTACGTGATGTACAGGAAGATGGTCGAGTCGAAGAAGATCGGGCCGATGATCGGGATCTGGCTGAGCACGGGGATCTTGATGCTGCCGAACGTGATCCCGGTGTTGTAGTTCGGGTTCGTGGACATCAGCCGGTCGAACAGATAGTCCGTCATGCCGAGAGCGAGCGCGTTCAGCACCACGCCGAGGACGATCTGGTCCATCAGGAACGTGATCGCGAACACCGCGAGCAGCACCCCGACGAGGCCGCCGGCCAGTGATCCGGCCACCAGCCCGACCCAGAGCCCGCCGAACGCGCTGGCCACGATCGCGGCGGTGAACGCCCCGAACAGCAACTGCCCCTCGATCGCGATGTTGATCACGCCTGAGCGCTCGCAGAGGCAGCCCGCCAGGGCGCCCAGAATCAGCGGGATGGACTCGGTGAGCGTCCCCTGCGAGATGATGACCACGTTGAGCGGGATCGCGCCCGCGTCGGCCCAGCACAGCAGCGACACCAGGAAGCACACCAGCACGCCGGCGATGGCCAGCCGCTTGGCCAGCCGGCTGAATGGCACCGTCGCGCGCAGCACGCCCAGCACGAGCGCCACCGCGCCCAGCGCGTAGCAGACCGGTGCGGCCGGCACGCTGATCACCGGGATCTTGACGCTCGCCTTGGCCTGCGACAGCTCGAAGCCGGCGTCGCCCGCGTGGGCAAGCAAGCCGAAGACAAAGATGTTGATGAGGCCGATGACGGTGAAGGTGACGGCCGCCAGGTGCCGGCGTTCCGTGGCCAGCGGTGCGCGCACCGCCGCGGCGAGCGTGGTCAACCGTTCCACCCCTTCGTGACGGCCTCCATGCCGGTGCCCGCGGTGCTCCTCAGCCGGAACACCGCGCGGATCAGCGCGGGCGCGGCGACGAAGAGCACGATCAGCCCCTCGAGCACCTGGACGATGTCGGCCGGGACCTGGCCGAGCGTTGCGGCCTCGACGTAGGTGCCGCCGACCGTCAGCGCACCGAACAGCAGCCCGGCCAGCATGACTCCCATCGGCTTGGCCCGGCCGAGCAGCGCAACCGTGATGCCGTCGGTTCCGTAGGTGCCGTAGCTGTTGAAGGTGAGCTGCGTGTTCGTGCCCTGGACCACCGCCGCGGCGGAGAGCCCGGCCAGCCCGCCGGCCAGCAGCATCACCAGGATCCAGGACCGTTCGACCTTGATGCCGGCCGTGCGCGCGGCGCTCGTGCTCGCGCCCACGGTGCGGAACTGGAATCCGGTCGTCGTGCGGGACAGCAGCCAGGCGACCGCGATCGTCGCCGCGACGGCGATCAGGAAACCGATCCCGACCTGCGGCGGCGGCCCGCCGACGTGCGCGAGGTTGGCGTCGTTCGCGATGAACGGCGCGATCTCATTGGTCTGGTGCGGCTCCTGGAGCATGGTCGGGTGGGACAGCAGATAGGCAAGCAGGTCGTACATCACGTAGTTGAGCATGATCGTGACGATGACCTCGTGCGCGCCGGTCCTGGCCTTGAGCAGGCCGACGCCCCAGCCGATCACCGCCCCGCCGACGAAGGCGCCGATGATGCAGACGATCACGTGGATGACCGGCGGCAGGCTCACCCCGAAACCGAGCCAGGTCGCCACGATCGCGCCGCCCACCCACTGGCCGGCCGCGCCGATGTTGAACAGTCCGGCCCGGAACGCGATCGCCACCGACAAGCCGGTGAGGATGTCCGGTGTGGCCTGGGCACAGGTCGATGACAGCGGATAGAAGATCGCCGCGATCGAGCCGCCGTGGAAGGCCGCGCTGACCGTGGACGGGTTGAGGATGGCGCCCTCGAACATCTGGGAGTAGGCGAACGACACCGAGTCCCAGGTCTGTGCGAGCGCATAGACGGGGTAGGAGAAGAACGTGCTCCACGCCTTGGTCACGACCGGGTCGCTGAACACGATGAGAAAGCCGCCGACGACCAGCGCCAGGAAGATCGCGAGGATCGTGATCACCACGGAGCTGCCCTGCGTGATCGCCTGTATGATCACGGCTCCGGTCAGCCTGGCGCGCGACCTCGCAGGCTTGCCCGGCTCGCCGAGCTCGATCTGGCCGCCCTCGGGCGTTCCCGCCTCCGCGGGCTCGGCGGACTCGGCCGCTGCTGAGCCGGTCGAGGCTGGCGCCGGGTCAGGCCCGGTCGCCGGGGGGTCGGTCACTGCGGCTCCTCGGTTCGGGGCGCGGCCTGGTCGGCCAGCGTGCCGGGCATCTCCAGGATCTCGTCGGCATCGGGAGAATGCGGGCCTGTGTCGCCGCCCGGCTGGCCGTCGGACCCGGCGCTGCCGGCGCCGGTCATCAGCAGGCCAAGCTCCTCTTCGGGTATGTCGGGCGCGACCATGCCGACGATCTTGCCCTCGTACATGACGGCGATCCGGTCCGACAACGCGTAGATCTCGTCGAGCTCGGAGGACACGATGATGACGGCGACCCCCTGGTCGCGCTGCTTGACGATTTCCGAGTGCACGAACTCGATCGATCCGACGTCCAGGCCGCGGGTGGGCTGACTGGCCAGCAGCAGCTTGTTCGGCCGGCTCAGCTCGCGGGCGAGGACGACCTTCTGCTGGTTGCCGCCGGACAGGGTCCCGGCCGAGGTCAGCACCGACGGCGTCCGGACGTCGTACTCGTTCACCAGCTGGATGGCAGCATTTTTGACCGCGTCCGGCCTCATCGCGATGCGGCGGGCGTAGGGCGGCTGGTCGTAGACGTCGAGCACGAGGTTCTCGGCGACCGGGAAGGCCCCCACGAGACCGTCTTCCTGGCGGTCCTCGGGTACGTAACCGATGCCCGCTCGGAGCCGCTCGCGGGTGCCCGCCTCGGCGATGTCCGCCCCGGCGAGCAGCACCGACCCGGTCGAGGGCCGCAGGCCCATCAGAGCCTCGCAGAGCTCGGTCTGCCCGTTGCCCTGAACCCCCGCGATGCCGAGGATCTCGCCGGCGTGCACGTCGAAGGAGATCGAATCCACCGCCAGGCCGCCGTACTCGTCCGGCACGCTGAGATCACGGACGTCGAGCATGACGTCGGCCGGCCTGGCCGGCTCCTTGCTCACGCGAAGCTGGACGGCCCGGCCGACCATGAGCGCGGCCAGCTCAGCGTCGCTGGTGGTCGGTGGCCGCTCGGCGACGACCTCGCCGCGGCGCAGCACCGTGATGTTGTCGGCGATGGCCTGGACCTCGCGGAGCTTATGCGAGATGAAGACGATCGACCGGCCGCTGTCGCGCAGCTGCCGCATGATGTGGAACAGGTCCTCGGTCTCGCCGGGTGTCAGCACCGCCGTGGGCTCGTCCAGCACGAGCATCTGGGCGTCCCTGAGCAGCGCCTTGATGATCTCGACCCGCTGCTGCACCCCCACGGGCAGATCCTCGACGTAAGCATCGGGATCGACCCGAAGCCCGAAGCGCTGTGACAGCTCGCGCACCGAGGCGCGCGCCTGGCGCCGGTCAAGCAACCCGAGCGATCGCAGGTGCAGTCCGCCGGGAAGGGTGAGCTTTCGGATCGGCTCCGCGCCGAGCGTGACGTTCTCCGCGACGGTGAAGACCGGGACGAGCATGAAGTGCTGATGCACCATTCCCACGCCGACGTTGATCGCGTCCTTGGGTGAGCGGATGGCCACGGGCTGGTCGTCGATGAGGATCTCGCCGTCTTCGGGCTGCATCAGCCCGTACAGCACGTTCATCAGGGTTGTCTTGCCCGCGCCGTTCTCGCCGAGCAGCGCCCTGATCTCGCCAGGCTGGACGACCAGATCGATGTGGTTGTTGGCCACGAGACCGCCGAATCGCTTGGTGATACCACGCAGTTCAAGCTTCACAACGGCTGTCTCCGTGTCGAGCCGGCTGGCCAGAGCCCCGGCACCGCCGGAACTCTGACCAGCCCATCCGATCGTTACTCCGCTCTTGACCCGTGGTCAGACCGGACTCTTGGTGACCGGCTTGATCTTCCCGCTGATGATCTCTTGCTTCAGCGTGTTGATCTCGGCCTGCAGCGAGGCAGGCACCTTGGACGCGTAGTCGTGGTACGGGGACAGCACGGCGCCGCCGTTGGCGAGGGTGCCGATGTAGGTGCCCCCGGAGAAGGTGCCGTGCGCCGCCGACAGGACAGCGGTCTTCACCGCCGCGACGATGCCCTTCGTCACACTGGTCAGCATGTACTTGCAGTACTGCGCGGCGCTGATGCAGCCGTCGGTGTCCACCCACTCCATCGACACGTTCTTGCCCGCCGTGTCGGCGGTCTGGACGGCCTTCGCGGTACCCAGGCCGACGCCGCCGGCCACCGGGAAGATGACGTCCGCGCCCTCGCCGATGTAGGTGTTGGTGAGCGACTGGCCCCCGCCGACGTTGGTGAAGTTGCCGATGAAGTCACCCTTCTGGGTCTGCTCGTTCCAGCCGAGGACCTTGACGCTGGTGTGATGCTGCGTGTTGTAGTACTGGACCCCGTCCCAGAAGCCGTCCTCGTAGATGGTGACCGTGCCGATATTCTCACCGCCATAGGTGGCCACGATCCCCGACTTGCTCATGCCGGCCGCCAGGTAGCCGCCCAGGAAGCCGTCCTGCACGGTGTCGAACACGAGCTGGTCGATGTTCTTTTCCTTGGCCCCGGTCAGGCATTCGGATGCATACGAGCAGTCGACGATCGCGAACTTCTGCTTTGGGTTGGCCTTGGCTGCCGCCTCGGTCGCGTCCGCCATCAGGAAGCCGACGGTGACGATGATCCCGCACTTCTTGCCGATGAACGTGCTGATGTTGGACGCGTAGTCGGCCGAGGTCGTGGACGGCAGGTACGTCACCTGGATCTTGCTCGGGTCGGTTGCCGCCGCCGCCTGCATGCCTTCCCACGAGGACTGGTTGAACGACTTGTCGTCGATCCCGCCCGTGTCCGTGACCATGCAGCCCAGGAACTTTCCGGTGGCTGACGTGCCGGAACTGCTGCTCGGCGTGCTGCTCGACGGGCTGCCGCATGCGGCGGCCAGAAGGGCTACCGCTCCGATCGCGGCAACAGCCCTCAGTGTGACTCTCACCGGTACCTCCTCGTCGGGGGCGGGTCAGGCGGTCCGGAGGGACCGCCAGATTTTTGCCCGGAAGCGTGCCAGCTGCGGGCGAATCATCCCGGATGGCCCCGGGATTGCCCGAAGGGTAATCCCGGCGTCGCCGCCGGGGAAGCGTGAACCCTCGGTGCAGGCCCTGAAGTTGCTGAATCGAGACCGTATGGATGCGGACGATCGCCGTGTCTCGGTTCGGCAACGGCGGACGCAATCGGGGCGGCTTGCGGCTTCCACCGGACGTCACACGGGAATTACCGTCGTATAGCCGGGCGCGCCGCCACACACAGGAGGTTTAACGGTGCGAACAACGATCAGGAACGCGGTGGCACTCGGCGTCATCGGCTTGTTAACCGCCGCATGCGGGGGGTCGGCGGCACCGGCGAGTTCGCCCTCCCCCAAGGCACCGTCGCCCACATCGGCTTCCCGCGCGTCGTCAGCGGGCAGGTTCCTCGGCTGCCTGGTGACCGACACCGGGGGCATCGACGACCGGTCCTTCAACGCCTCCACCTGGCAGGGGATGCAGGAGGCCAAGGCCGCGGAGCCGGGCAAGATCACGGTGCAGTACCTGCCGTCCTCGTCTGGCACCGACTACACGCCGAACATCAACACGTCCATCAGCAAGAAGTGCGGGATCATCGTTACGGTCGGCTTGCTGATGGGCGACAACACCCAGGCCGCGGCGCAGGCCCACCCGGACCAGAAGTTCGCGATCGTTGACTACGACTACAGCCCACCGGTCAAGAACATCGACGCGCTCATGTTCGACACGGTGCAGGACGGCTTCCTCGGCGGTTACCTGGCCGCGGGCATCTCGAAGAGCGGCGCGGTCGGCACGTTCGGCGGCGAGGAACTGCCCACGGTGACCATCTACATGGACGGCTTCTGGGACGGCGTCCGGTATTACGACCAGCAGCACCACGCCAAGGTCAAGGTCCTCGGCTGGGACGAGCAGACTCATTCCGGCCTGTTCACCGGCAACTTCACCGACCAGGCCGCGGGCCAGGCCGCGGGCCAGACGCTGATCAGCGAGGGCGCCGACGTCATCTTCCCGGTCGCCGGCGACGCCGGCCTCGGCGCGGCCAGGGCGGTCCAGGACGCCGACGCGGCCGCGGGCAGGCCCCGGATCACGATGGAGTGGGCGAACACCGACGGATGCCTCGCCGCCCCGCAATACTGCAAGTACTTCGTCAGCAGCGTGACCCAGGGCATCCAGGCCGCCGTGAAGAACGCCGTGCTCAGCGCCGCCAACGGCACCTTCAAGGGCGGTACCTACGTCGGCGACCTGGCCAACGGCGGAGTCGCGCTCTCCTCCTTCCACACCTTCGCCGACGACGTGCCGGCGACGCTGCGGGCAGAGCTTCTCACGATCAAGGCAGAGATCATCAGCGGCCAGATCAAGCCCGCCACGAGGAGCCCGATGTAACCCGATGTAGCCATCGACGTGGCGATCCCCTCTACCATCCTGCTGATGACTCCCTATGCGGCCAATGCCAGCACATCGGATCCGTATGCCGCGGCCGCCGCCAGCGCGGCACGGCTGGCGGAGCGCACCGGCGAGGCGACACACGACGTGGCCGTGGTGCTCGGGTCCGGCTGGGCCCAGGCAGCGGATGCGCTCGGCACCGGGCCCGAGGTCGCGCTCGCCGACCTCGGCGGGTTCCCGCCACCCACCGTTCCCGGCCACGTTCCCCTGGTGCGGTCGGTACGGGTCGGGGACATCCGGATACTCGTCTTCCTCGGCCGGACCCACCTGTACGAGGGTCACGCCGTCGCCACCGTGGTGCATGGCGTGCGCACCGCGGTCGCGGCGGGCTGCGGCGTGATCGTGCTCACGAACGCCGCGGGCGGCATCCGCGCGGGGTTCCGGCCGGGCCAGCCGGTGCTGATCAGCGACCACCTCAACCTGACCGGCCGCTCGCCGCTGACCGGGAGCCCGCCGCCCGACGGGCACCGGTTCGTCGACCTCACCGACCTGTACTCCGAGCGGCTTCGCGGTGTCGCCCGGGCGGCCAGCCCGGGTCTTGCCGAGGGGGTCTACGCGGCTCTGCCGGGCCCGCACTACGAGACCCCGGCCGAGATCCGGATGCTGCGGACGCTCGGCGCCGACCTGGTCGGCATGTCCACCGCGCTCGAGGCGATCGCCGCGCGCCACCTGGGCGCCGAGGTGCTGGGGATTTCGCTGGTCAGCAACCTGGCGGCCGGCCTGACGCCGGAGCCGCTCGATCACGCAGAGGTGACCGCCGCCGGCGGCGCCGCCGCCGGCCAGATGGGCGCGCTGCTCGCGGCGATCCTGCCCGGAGTACGGTGACGTGATGGTCGACGATCTTCGCCTGCGGCTGGACGCGTGGCTGGCCGACGACCCGGACGAACGGGACCGGGCCGAGCTCGGGGCGCTGGCAGCGGACGGCGACCAGGCCGCGGCGGACGAACTCGCCGACAGGTTCAGCGGCAGGCTGGAGTTCGGCACCGCCGGGCTCCGCGGCACGATTGGCGCCGGGCCGAACCGGATGAACCGGGCAGTGGTGCGGGGCACCACGGCCGCGCTGGCCCGATGGCTGCTCGGCCGGGGGCGCGGCATCGCCGGGACGGGCGCCGCGGAGGCCGGGGTGGTCATCGGCTTCGACGCTCGGCATCGCTCGGATGAGTTCGCCGACGAGGCGGCCAGGGTGCTGGCCGGCGCCGGGATCCGGGTTCACCTGCTGCCCCCACGGCAGCCAACCCCGCTTCTCGCGTTCGCGGTACGGCACCTGCACGCGGCGGCCGGGATCATGATCACGGCTAGCCACAACCCCCCGGCCTACAACGGATACAAGCTCTACCTCCGCGACGGCGCGCAGATCGTGCCGCCCGCCGACGCCGAGATCGAGGCGGAGATCCGCAGCCTCGGCCCGCTGTCCGCGGTGCGGCTGGCGCCGCTGGACAGCCCGCTGGTCGTCCGGCACGGCGACGGGGTGAGCCGCGCCTACCTCGACCTGATCTGCGCCGAATCCCCCGCGCCGCCGGACGCCGACTGGCTGCGGTTCGTCTACACCCCGCTGCACGGCGTCGCGGGCTCGCTGGCGATGCGGGCGTTCGAGCAGGCCGGCTTCGCTCCCCCGGACGTGGTGGCCGCTCAGGCCGAGCCCGACCCCGACTTCCCGAGCGTCACGTTCCCCAACCCGGAGGAGCCGGGCGCACTCGACCTGGCGCTGGCCCAGGCCCGCCGGTCCGGCGCCGACCTGGTGCTCGCCAACGACCCGGACGGCGACCGGCTGGCGGTGGCCGTGCCCGACGCCGACGGGGCATGGCGGACGCTCACCGGCGACCAGGTGGGCGCGCTGCTCGGCGCCTACCTGCTGGACGCCGACGCGGCCGGGCCAAACCCGGCCGGCCGGCTGGTGGTCACCACGATCGTCTCGTCAACGCTGCTGTCCCGGATAGCAGCCGCGGCCGGCGCGCAGTACGCGGAGACCCTCACCGGGTTCAAGTGGATCGTGCGGGCCGAGCGCCCGGGCAGCCGCTTCGTTTTCGGCTACGAGGAGGCGCTCGGCTACGCGGTCGGCGAGATCGTGCGCGACAAGGACGGGATCGGGGCCGCCCTGGCGCTGCTGGGGCTCGCGGCCAGGGCCAGGTCGCGCGGCGGGTCGCTGCTCGACGCCTACGACGCGCTGGAGACAGCGCACGGTGTGCACCTGACCGGCCAGGTCTCGGTCGGCACGGCCGCACCGGGCGGGATCATGGCACAGCTGCGGGCGGTGCCGCCGAGGGATCTCGGCGGAGCGAGGGTGATCGGCACGTCCGACCTGACCGGGGGAACGCCGGACCTGCCCTCAGCCGACGTGCTCAGCTACCAGCTGCTCGGCGCGCGGGTCGTGATCCGGCCCAGCGGCACCGAGCCCAAGATCAAGGCCTACCTCGAGGTCGTCGAGCCGGTCATCGGCGGGCGCCTGGACCAGGCCAGGCAGTCTGCCGCCGGCCGGCTCGGCGCGCTGCGCGAGGCAGTGGCGGCCCTGCTCGCCAGCTGAACGGGCTCAGCCGGAGACGGCCAGGATCACGTCCGATGCCTTGATCACGGCGGTCACCGGGCTGCCCTCGGCGAGCCCGAGCTCGTCGGCGGCCTCGACGGTGATCGAGGCCACCAGCCGGACCCCGCCGGCGTCGAGCGCCACGTTCGCGGTCGCCTCGCCGCGCGTGATGCTCGTCACCGTTCCTTCGATTCTGTTGCGAGCGCTCAGTTTCATGCGCTCATTGTGCCCGGGACTTGCGCCGGGTCGCCAAGACCAGCCGGGGCGTGTCAAGCTCGGAGCATGAGCTCTGCGCACGATGACCCTTCCTGCGAGGTTGCGCACGGCAACGCGCCGGTCCCGGATACGACCGGGCGTGTGCTCGTGGCCGTGTTCGCCTCGCCCGTCGCCGGTTTCCTGCTGCGCTACGCCAGGGACACCGGCTACCGGACGGTGCTGGTCGAACCGGACGCCGAACGGGCAAAGGCCCTGCTCGACGACGGGTCCGAGGTGCACGACGGCGTGGCCAGCTACCCGGACGGGCCGGCCGACGTGGTCGTCACCGATCACCACCGGCCCGAACTCGGCCCGGTGCTCCGCGACGCGCTGGCCAGTGATGCCCGGTGGGTGGGCGTGCTGGGCAACCCACGGCACCCGGCTCCGCACATACCGGCCCTCGCCGAGCTCGGCGTCGAGCCGGAGGAGATAGGCCGTGTGCACCGGCCGGTCGGCCTCAACATCGGCTCCAGGGCGCCCGCCGAGATCGCGATCGCTACGCTGGCCGGCCTGATCGCCGACCGCAACGGCCGCCCTGGCGGGTTCGCCTTCTAGCGCTCGTCCGGCGATGGCCCCGCCGCCGCGCAACCGGTACGCGGATCTGCTGCGGGTCGTGGCCATCGGAATGGTGGTGCTCGGCCACTGGCTGCTGACCAGCATCCGCTACGGCGGCGGGCAGCTGTCCGGCATCGACGCCATGTCGGACATCGGCTGGTCCGGCCCTGGCACCCTGCTGTTCCAGGTCATGCCCGTCTTCTTCCTCGTCGGAGGGTACGCCAACGCGCTGTCCTGGGGCCAGCATCAGGCGGAGGGCGCGACGTGGGCCGGCTGGGTGCGGCACCGGGCGATCCGGCTGCTGCGGCCGACCACCGTGTACGTGGCAGCGATCGCCGCGGCGGTCGCCGCGAGCCGGCTGGCGGGCGCGGACCCGGCCGAGCTG